>JAYTIA010000431.1:0-1545 GCA_043732145.1 Saprospiraceae bacterium | reverse complement strand
AAAATACAACACAAGCACGTACTAACACAGAAATAAGAACAAAAAAAGAAACATCCTGCCCTTGTACACGTTGCATAATAAAAGCGCACAAAAGAAAGGCGAGTGCATAAACGCTTAAAAGTAAAATGAATTGATGTCGCGCAATACCGAAATTGAGAAGCAATAAGAGCACACTCCAACAAACACCGGCAATTATTTTTTCGGACTGTTTCAAGTTTTTCACAAAATTACGTACTGAATATCACGGATTTATAACACCAAATTGTTTAGTGAAAAAAAAATGCAAAAAGAATGTGATAAAATTGTGCGAAATGTGAGTAAATTATTAATTTTGACACGTGAAAGCTTAGGAATAAGAAAGAAATAAGTTCTGCCGGAAGGGTTAATTATTTTTTGGTCAGAATATTTATCTTTTAAGACGAATATCCGGTAATATTTAACGCAAAAGATAAGCATTATGGACCTAAAAGAGTAGTCTAACGGTGAAACTCATTCCTTTCTCATTCCTTAAACCTTATTTCTTAAAATTTTAATTTTAATAAAATGTCTTTTGAAGTTACCGGTAAATTATATAAAAAATTTGATACAGAAGCTAAATCGGAAAAATTCCAAAGCCGCAATATTGTTTTAGAAATCGCTGACGGCAATTATCCGCAATTAATAAATTTCCAATTGGTGCAAGAACGCTGTACTATCGTTGATGCTTTTAATGAAGGCGAGGATGTAAAAGTCCACTTCGATTTACGCGGTCGCGAATGGAATGGCAAGTATTTAACTAACTTAAATTGTTGGCGCATCGAAAAACCTACAGCTGACGCGGCGAAACCGGTACAACAAGTAGCCGGAACCGCTTCGGCAACTGTCGGCGCACCTACACAAAATACGGCTGCTAAAGCACCATCGACACCGCTTCCGACAATGGCGGATGAACCGATGAAAGCAGCGGTGGATGATGATTTGCCGTTTTAAATTAGGAATTAAAAATAATAAGTCTAACGGTGGAACTTATTACTTTTTCATTCCTTAAATATTGATTAAACTAAAAACGCGCATCAGTTTTGATGCGCGTTTTTTAATTCCGGCAGAGACAAAAAAAACCCTGTCAACTAACGTGGACAGGGACAAAACAAAAAACAAACACTATGAACAAACACTATCTTAATTCGAGAGAATTTTTATTTTTATTACTTAAATAAATTAAGCATCATATAGAATATTATTTCAATAACTGTGCCAAATTTTTTTTTATTGCGTTTTTTTCTAAAATAATTTCTAAAACAAATTTAGGTGAAAGCAAATCAATTAAAAACGATCTTTTAATAAATCTGTGACAATATTAATGGAAATAAACTAATTTTAGGCTATTCCGTATTTTTTTTTCAATTTAATTTTCCTTTATAAATATTTGATAGAAAGTCAATTATGTAATTGGGTGAAATACAATCTCTTTTTCAATTTAGCGCGAAAAATTCTTTAATCGAATAATTGTGACACGACAGCGCAAATTTAATTACCATATTAAAGTTAGTTCAAGATTTTATTTTT
>JAYTIA010000430.1:0-1546 GCA_043732145.1 Saprospiraceae bacterium | reverse complement strand
GCGTTAAAATATTAAAAGATAAATCTTTCGGCGTAACTTGATTGAGATTTTCAGCACGACTGAAAAAATCAAATATTTCTTCGAGCGGGCGATATAATTTTGTTTCGTAAACGAGTTCGTGTGTCATGTTTAGCTTTGATTAATTAGCTTTGAACTTTGAGCAATCAGCTTTTAGCTTTCAGCGTTTTTTTATTGAATTATTTTTTAACAAAATTTAATCGAACTTGGTTGTGAAATATTGATTCTTAAATATCCGGTTGTGAATTTGAAAAAACTATTATTTTTGTACTTAAATGTTTAAATCATGGCAGTTATAAAAGAAATTTCTCAACTCGACCCAAACGGTATTTATACTTACGCCGATTATTTATCTTGGAAAATTGAACAAGCCTTAGAAATTATTAAAGGCAAGATTTTCAAGATGGCTGCTCCGAGTGTGCCGCATCAAAGACTTGCTTGGAAACTTGTAAGAATTATCGATAAGCATTTTCGTGGGCATCCTTACGAAGCATTTTTTGTACCTTTTGATGTACGCTTATTTAATAAAAAAAAATCGGCGAAAGCGGATAAAGATATTTACACGGTTGTTCAACCGGATATTTGTATCATTTGCGATGCAAAAAAAATAGACAACAGAGGTTGTTTGGGTGCGCCGGATTTAATGATTGAAATTCTTTCGCCCGGTAATTCAAAACGCGAAATGAAAATAAAAAAAGAACTATACGCCGAATCCGGTGTGCGTGAATATTGGGTAGTTGACCCGAATACAGAAACAATTGCCAGATTCAATTTAGATAACGACGGTATTTTTAGTAATCCATTTATTTTTACGAGCGACGAAGTAATGCCTTCAATTATTTTTTCCGATTTTATGCTTAATTTGAGTGAATTGTTCCCCGAAACAAATGATGAACCGGAAAATTAATTGTAATTTTTTCAATCAAAATATAAAAGGCTTCCCGAAATAAATCGAGAAGCCTTTTTTAATTGACAGTTGACAATTATTAATTGTCAACTGTCAATTGTCAATTAATTAGTACCCCGTATTCTGACGCAAGTTTGGATTTCCATATAATTGCGGTTGCGGAATTGGATAGACAATTTTATTAGGCGTATCATCCGGTCTTGCACCGCGAAGACCATCTGTTGATTGTGCGTAACGGTGGGCTTTCAAGAAAGTACCGAAACGAATCATGTCTGTACGACGAACTGCTTCAGCAAACATTTCACGACCGCGTTCATTGAAGATATCCATTAGATTAGTTATAGCAATGAAAGGCACACCTGCACGTGTTGCTGTAACGTTTAAGTCTTTAAGTGCATTTGGATCAGCAGCATTCAAACGATAAGCAGCTTCGGCCCGAGTTAAGTACATTTCAGCTAAACGCAATAACGGGTAGTCATTTGACAAGGTATTCAATGCACCTAATTTGAATTCAAATTTACCCACACGAACACCTGCTTGACGCAATGCATTTGGATATAATTCATTCACTTCGGGTGTAAAGTTCAAAGGTTTGCCGTCCGGATCATTTGCTTCTGCGCC
>JAYTIA010000429.1:0-1549 GCA_043732145.1 Saprospiraceae bacterium | reverse complement strand
GATAGATACATACAGCAAACAGTTTGCCGCTTATTTGCAAAGCATTGGTTTACAAAAAGGCGACAAAGTCGCTTTGATGATGCCAAATATTTTGCAGTACCCGATTGCAATTTTCGGCGTACTGCGTGCAGGTATGACTTTAGTAAATACCAATCCGCTTTATACGACCCGAGAAATGAAGCACCAATTCAACGATTCCGGTGCAAAAGCGATTGTAATTGTTGAAAATTTTGCGAGCCATCTTCAAGAAGTCATCGCCGAAACCGGTATCGAAAAAGTTATCGTCACAAGTATGGGCGAAATGTTAGGCGGATTGAAAGGTTGGTTGATTAATTACATCGTGCGGAAAAGAAAAAAATTAGTACCGGCGTTCAGTTTGCCCAACAGTATTTCATTTAAAGCGGCTTTAAATATCGGCGCAAAAAATAAATATACTCCAACTCTGACAGTTCCTGATGATGTGATTGCATTGCAATATACAGGCGGCACAACCGGCGTATCAAAAGGTGCGATGTTGACGAACAAAAATTTAGTCGCCAATATGTTACAGATGAGTTGTGTGACAAGTACAAAATTAAAAAATGATGGCACTGAAGTTGCGTTTTGTCCATTGCCCTTGTATCATATTTATGCACTCACGGTGAATTGTATGGGTATGTTCAGTTTGGGTGCGAATAATATTTTAGTGCCGAACCCGCGCGATATGCCGTCAGTGATAAAAGATTTAAAAAAATATCGTCCGACTTATTTTGTCGGTATCAATACACTTTTCAATGCGCTTGTAAACAATCCGGAATTTGCAAAATTAGATCACTCCCGCTCAAAAGGTGCCGGTGCAGGCGGTATGGCATTAAATAAAGTAGTGGCAGAGCGTTGGTTTGAAATCACGAAAAGCCATATATCGGAAGGATGGGGTATGACGGAAACTTCGCCTTGCGCTTCATCGAATCCGATTGGTGAAGTCGGAAAAATAGGTACTATCGGTATGCCTTTGCCTTCAACAGATATGCGCATCGTTGATGACAGTTTAAATCCGTTGCTGGTTGGTGAAAGAGGAGAAATTCAAATTCGCGGTCCGCAAGTGATGAAAGGTTATTATAATAGACCCGACGCGACGGCAGAAGTAATTAAAGACGGTTGGATGTGTACCGGAGATATAGGTACGATGGACCAAGACGGTTATTTTAAAATCGTTGACAGGAAAAAAGATATGATTTTGGTTTCGGGTTTTAACGTCTATCCGAATGAAATTGAAGATGTAATCATGATGCACTCCAAAGTTTTAGAGGTGGCTGCCGTCGGCGTAAAAGACGAAAGATCCGGCGAAGTACCGAAAGTTTTTGTCGTCAAACGCGATGAATCACTCACTGCCGAAGAAATCATCGCGCATTGCAGAGAAAATCTCACCGGCTATAAAATTCCGAAGTTTGTTGAGTTTAGAAAAGATTTGCCGAAAACAAATGTGGGTAAAATTTTAAGACGACAATTGCGGGATAGTTAAAGATGCTAACCGGTATTTGAAATGACATTATTCGTTAAAATGCGATTT
>JAYTIA010000428.1:0-4313 GCA_043732145.1 Saprospiraceae bacterium | reverse complement strand
GATACTTTTTTCCTTTCATCGGTTCTATAAAAGTAATTACTTCTTTGGTTTTTTCCGCATAACCAAAATCTTTAGCAAAAATTTCTGAAACCGTATTCTTTGAAATAAAAGTCGGTTTGTCGGTTGTCTTTTTTTCTGTCGATAACTGATAACTGATAGCCGGTAACTGAACGAACGGCGTAAGGTGTGTATCCTCCAGCGTCGGAAAATCTTCATTGCCTGTGTGCCAAACGCGATTTAACCATTTTGTAGGTTTTGCCGGAATGGTCGGAAAAACCAAATAATCGCGCGCGCGCGTGATGCCAACGTACATGATACGCGCTTCTTCTTCCAATGCTTTTTTTCGCACCGATGTTTTTGCCGCTGATTGTTCAATTTTTTCTGCAATCGCAGTCCCTTTCCATTGATCGGCATACGGATTCACCCAATAACGCAACCAACGATTGCCGAGAATATTATTCAAGTCAACTGTTTCTAAGTCGGATTCAATACTCATACCCCAAACATCATCACGCAAAGGCGCATCTAGATTCATCATTACGACAATCGGATATTCCAAGCCTTTTGATTTATGATAGGTAATGATATTCACGGCATCCGAATTTTCATTAAAACTTTGTTGATCGGCATTGTTGTCTTTTTTACTGATAACGTGCAGTAAGAATCCGCCGAGAGAAGCTGCGGCGTGTAAACGATGACACAAGGCTTCATAATCAAGTGCCATTTTTCTGAATAAATCCAAATTTTCTAACCGTTGTGCGGCATTTCCCCAACGCGCAACAATGCGCCGAATATCCAATTCACTCATCATCAACTCTAAAACTTCAAAAGCCGAAAGTTCTGCAGTTTCGCGGCGCAATGCGTCAATTTTTATAATAATGGGATTTTCAGAACCCCATATTGGGCGTGGAATTTCTTGTATTTCAGTGGTAGGTTCTTCTAAAACATCCGCTTCATTTGCGATTGTTACGTTAACAGAAGCAACATTTTTTTCTTTTTCTTTTTTATCTATTGTCCATAGGCTGATATCCATTATCCACTTCAACCTGTCTTCCAAAATATCCGGCAATGCAACACCTTCAGCCAAATACATAATTTCTGCTGCCGATAACGAATCATGACGGTGCAAAAGATAACGCAAAATCGCCATCATTAGAACGGCTTCGGCACTATTCATTAGACCGGTGCGCGGTGTGGCAACTTTCAATCCGACTTTCGAGAGCGCTTCTGCCATCGTCATACATTGTCGGTTGCTGCGACAAAGTAAAGCGATATCGCCGGCGCGCGACAAACGCAATTTTTTATCAGCTTTATCAATTACATAAATCGGTTCGTTCACCAAACGTTTTATCATTTCCGAAATCGCACCGTCAAACCAGTCCGTTGAAGGTTTTTTTCTGTTGTCGCCCAAATTATCAAACGCGAGATTCCAATGTACAATAGCCTCCGTTTGCTGCGGTTTGTCATCGCGTTGCGGCGAAAGCATAATTTGTTCGGGCGGTAAACCGGAAAAATTCTTGACAAAAATTGCATTTGTCGCATGAACAATATCCGGTCGGCTGCGCCACGATTTATCTAAAATATTTTCCGAAGAAATACCGTAGTGTTGAATAATCGCTTGCATCAAACGCGGTTCCGCGCCTCTGAAACCATAGATACTTTGTTTCGGATCGCCGACCCAAATAGATTGCTTCGCAATTTGTGAAAGTTTCAAGAATAAAGCGAGTTGTATCGGTGACGTATCTTGAAATTCATCTACCATCAATAAATCAATTTCATCGGCGAGCGTTTGTTTCACTTGTGGATGTTCTATGAGTTGCAACACTAACACTTCCATATCAGTATAATCAATCAACCCGCGTTTTTTCTTGAAATCATCGTACTCCACGATAGCTTTTTGAGCAATTTCGAAAACCAGTCCAATAAAATTTTGGATATCGCTTTGAAAATCCGGAAAATATACATGACCGCCGGCAAATTCGATGAGTTCTTTCGCCGCATCTTTGGATTTCGCGCCGACTTTTGCCTTCGTCAATTTCACCCATTGGTACCAATATATTTTTTCGCGATTTTTTAAATCTTGTTTGGTTTGTTTCAGCGTGTCAATATAGTCGATAGTTACTTTTGTAGAATCGCCACCTATTTGTAAAGCGGTGATGGTGATATCTAAAAGCGTGTTGAGTTTTGAATTATATTCCGAAGTGGTGAGATTTTTTATATTTTCTACATCAACATCATCACTCGAAAAAAAAGATTGAAACGACTCGAACGATTTTTTTTTGCTGTATTCTAATACTTCATTTGAAAAACAATTGGCACGCGCCACATCCACCATTTCTTTAATTTCCTTTCGCCAATCATGCGCGGCATCTTTTTTTGAAAGTCCGAGCGTGTCGCACAAATCATTCATGCGCTCGACATAATTATTTTGCGATAAAATATGCGACATCGCTTGATTGAAAAAAACTTGTTGATCTTCTTCCGCAATAATATCCACTTGCGGCGACACGCCGGCTTCGTAAGCAAATCGGCGCAAAAGTTTTACACCCAATCCATGCACCGTACCGATGAGCGCGTTCGATAAATCATTTGCCTGATCAATGAGTCCTTGTTCTAAAAGTTTTGTACGCACCCGCTCTTGCAGTTCTGCCGCCGCTTTTGATGTGAAAGTCGTTGCAAAAATCCCGCTCGCTCGCAACCCGTTTTGCAAAAGCATGACCATATCGTTTGTGAGCCGATATGTCTTTCCGGAACCCGCACCGGCGGAAATTATTTTTACGTTATTCATGCGAAAATGGTTATGGGTTATCAATAGTAGTTATGACTTAAAATACAGGAGCAAAGTAAAAACAAAAAAGTGGATTTTTTAATTGAATTAAATAATTTGTTTTAATAATTCAACCTGATAATAAATTCCGAGCCGATCCCTTCCGTACTTTCAACTTTTAATTCTCCGCCATGTCCTTTCGTAATTATATCGTAAGCCAAAGACAAACCCAAACCCGTTCCTTGTCCGGTTGGTTTGGTGGTGAAGAACGGTTGAAAAACTTTAGCACGCACGCTTTCGGGCATACCGATGCCGTTGTCTTTTACACGAATTTCTATCGCGTTGTCGTTTTTTAATGTTGAAACGGTGACAATCGGAGAATAGGTATTTTTATTTCCGTCGTCCATCGTCCGTTGTCCGTTGTCCAAAATTCTTTTTTCATCCACCGCATAAAACGCATTATTAATCAAATTCAGAATAACGCGACCGACATCTTGCGGAATGATTTCTATTTTCGGAATGGTTGTATCAAAATGCGTAATCATTTCCGCATTAAAATCTTTATTCTTGGCGCGTAAACCGTGATAACTCAATCGGAAATATTCATCGGCGAGTTTGTTAATATCCGTCAATTCTTTTTTGCCCGTGCTTGCGCGTGAATGTTCGAGCATTCCTTTCACAATACTCGCCGCGCGTTTGCCGTGATGATTTATTTTTTCTTGATTGGCAGTTAAATCGTGCATGATTTCTTTCACGTACACTTCATCAATCGGCTTTTTAGTAATTTCTGCGTTCAAATCTTTGGTTAAATCTACCGAGAGTTCGGAAAAATTATTGACAAAGTTTAAAGGATTTTGAATTTCGTGCGCGATGCCGGCAGTGAGTTCGCCGAGGGAGGCGAGTTTTTCGGATTGTATGAGTTGGTTTTGTGTGGTCTTTAATTCGCTCAGTGTATTTTCTATTTCCTGCTTTTGTGTTTGAAGCAAAGTATTTGCTTTTTGTTTGTGCCTGTTGTTGCGGTACAGAACAAAAGCCAGCACCACGAAACCGGTAATGATACTTATAAGACCATACATTTTAATTTTGGTTTCGTATCGTTGTCTTTCTTCCCTGCTTTGCTGTTCCAATTGCTGGCGGCGGTTGGCTTCATTAAAACCGAGTGTTTGAAATTGCCTGAGTTTGTCAGTATTGTATAAACTATCTTTTATTGCTATGGAAAGTTTGAGGTATTTATATGCGCTGTCCGGCTGGTTATTGGATTTATATAACTCACCTAACAGCGGAGTTAATTCAGCTATATAATACAATGAATTTTCACCCCAGGCCCTTACGTTCATTTCATTATTCTGGTAATAGCTCAAAGCCTTTCTTCCATAATACAAAGCAGAATCAATGCGGCCGGCCTTTTGAAATTCTTTTGTCATCCCGGTTTGGGCAATTGCAATAGTAGTACCTACCCAGGAAGGAGCATTGGCAATAATGAATCTGTAGTTTTTCACTGCAGAGTCGCTTATACCCATCGCTGAATAAATGTCTGCAATCATTT
>JAYTIA010000427.1:0-1552 GCA_043732145.1 Saprospiraceae bacterium | reverse complement strand
CAGATTTGGAAGAAGAAACAGCTGCCGAAATTTTGCGCATTTTACGCGCCGAGTTTGAGGAGTAATAGTTTAGTCAGTTAGTCAGATAGTATTTTTTTACTAACTGACTAACCGGCTAATAAAACTTGCGTCCATTATTAGACGAAATGACTATTATTATGCCATTCACAATTGATATTTCATAATATACGTTTATATTGAAGGTAAACTCGAAGTTATTGAATTAGAACGTCCTTGAAAAGAAAATGAATTTGTTACTAATTTATTGAAAGAAAGTGATTTCTCTTCTAAAAAATTGCTAAACTTGCGATACTACCATTGATTTCGTACTTTAAAATAAAAAAAGTTTAGAAAGTTGAATCGGAGTTTTTAATAAAAAAATCACACAATCATGCGTTTGAATTGTGTGATTTTTTTTACTTGAAGCATTACATGTGCATCTATAATCTTGTAGCGAAGTAATAAAGGTAAAAGTACTTTCTTACCGACCTCTTTTTTCGATTAAAAGGTGCACTTTAAATTTGAATCTACGATGAATGACGAAACTATAAAAAAACCTTCAACATTTTTACATAGCACCGAATTTATTCGAGCAGCCGGCGATTTAGTACGTGGATTTTTTTATTTGTCAACTTACCGGTACATAAAATCGGCAACACCCCATCCGGTTTTACTCGTCCCCGGTCTTATAAACACGGATTTTTCGATGACTTTATTGCGCCGATTTATTCGTAAGCACGGTTACACTGCCGTTTACGGTTGGGGATTAGGTCGAAATTGGGGAAATTTAGACGATATAAAAACGCTTTCTAAAAAAATTGAGAAGATTTATGCCGGTCATCAACAAAAAATAACGCTCATTGGTTGGAGTCTGGGCGGCATTTATGTGCGCGAATTAGCGAAACAAAAACCGGAATTGGTGGAACAAATTATCACAATTGGCAGCCCTTTTGCAAAACCTTACGCACCGAATCATGCAGCGTGGATTTTTAAATTGCTTAATAGGTTCGATAAAATAGATAAAAAATTGTGGGCAGAACTTCCGATTCCGGCACCGGTTAGGACAACTGCGATTTATTCTAAACAAGATGGTGTTGTGCCTTGGCAAGCGTGCATGGAATTAGTTGAAGATGATACGCACAAAAATATAGAAGTGATTGGCAGTCATTATGGTTTTACCGTCAATCGTGCAATTTTTAAAATTATCGGTGAAAGGATTTAATAATTTCACTTAAAATTGCGAAGCCGCTAATTGTTAAAAAATTAGCGGCTTCGCAATTTTAAGTGAAATTATTATTTTTCTAAACTCAACTTATAAATTTTATGTCCCCAATCATCTGAAATCAATAAATCACCATTTTTATCCGTCACTATATCAACCGGTCGACCATAAATATCATCTGCTTTTTCAAATTTTACATAAGTTTGTTCACCGTAAGGTTTACCGTCTTCAAATAAAACGCGTGTAACGTTGTAACCGGATTTATCGCTTCTGTTCCAAGAGCCGTGATATGCTACAAACGCATCACCTTTAGCCCCCGGTATTTTATCG
>JAYTIA010000426.1:0-1552 GCA_043732145.1 Saprospiraceae bacterium | reverse complement strand
AATCAAAAATTTTTACTTCATCTATGATGCCTTTGAAATTATAAGTGGCATCGGTTGGCAAAATTTGACCCATCATAAAAGCCAAGGTTGTTGTTCTTATTTTGCCTGAAAGATTTTTGTAGCTGACCAAATTACCGTTGATATAAATGGCTATCAACGCGCCATCATAGGTGACGGTAACATGATAAAAACTATCAGTAACAAAAGGAAATGGTGTATCGAGATCTGCAATACCGGAAAGTGTGTTCACCGTCCAACGCAAATATTTATCGGGCGTAAAAGAAATTTTCCAACGGTTTTGCCACGAACCGTGCGACAATAAAAAAGTTTCTTTATCTGCCGGCAAATTATACGCACTGAACCAAGCACTCACCGTAATTGCATTTTGAAAATTGAGAATCGGCGATGCTGACACAGAAACATTTTGTGTACCACCGTTGAAATAGCAAGCTTTACCCGGCACGCCGTTTCTATCATTAATAAAAAGCGTTCCCGTTCCCACACCATTTAATTGATTGCCACTCACATCGTCGTAAGTGCCGGAAAATGGATAATAAGCGATGAGATTGCCGGTCGTGTTGCCAAAATTTTTTACTAAAATACTCGTCGTAGCTTGTACCGACAAATTGCCGGTATCCGTTACTTTACAAGTTATTTTATAAATGCCTTCAGTCGTCGGTGCCGTCCACGTCACCACTTTATCTATACCTGAAAAAGTACCGCCGTCAGCAGACCAAGTGTAAATTAATACATCGTTGTTCGGGTCAGAGGCATTGCAAGTAAATTGAATTTTTCCGCCCGGCGTTGTGTAGGTAGAAACACGATTCAATGCATCTCTACCTGTTATATCGTTGATAATCGGCGGATAATTTATTTTTCCGACAACAGAAATTTTTAAATTTGATGTATCGCTATTCCCGCGCAAATCTGTAATGATGAGTTGAATAACGGCATCGCCGACAGTTGTAGACGGATGGAATACGACCTTTGCACCCGTTCCGGAAATTGTTCCTTTATCGCTACTCCATTTATAACTTATATTTCCGCCGTCCGGATCAAAAGTTGTCGCATAAACATTTGTCGAATCGGTAATTGAAATCGTCATTTTATCTGCGGCTAATGCTTTTATAAATGCTGTGTGCGTGTAAGCATTTTTCGTTTGCATGTAATCCGCGACAACATTATTCACCAACATTCGATTTTTGTCGTAAATGATTTTTCCGTTTGCAGGTGTCAGCGTGACGATGAGTGCTTGATTGGCGAGAACCGGGAGATTAATGCTGCCCGAAACGTTTTTTAAAATAAACGTTTCGGTGGCGGCATCGTATAAATCAACGAGTGAATTTCCTGCATCAAACGCAATAGTTTGAGAAGAACTATAAGGATTGAAAATTAAGAACGTAGGGTAAGATGCTGCACCGAAAAAATCTGTTTTTGTCAGATTGAGTTTTAATATTTTTTCGACATTCGTTGCCTCAACAATTGCACCCAAATAACCAATAGATGACGTGCTATATAAAGATAAATTTGTTCCCGCCCAACCGCCTTTTAG
>JAYTIA010000425.1:0-11108 GCA_043732145.1 Saprospiraceae bacterium | reverse complement strand
ATAACTCATTGCAATAAATAATAAAATGCCGGTTAACGTCTATCAAAGCGTAATTTTTTTTTATAAACCTTCTATTAAGTGTTGGTTTATCTGTTGCTTGATATTTTTCACGACAACTACTTTTTATGCGCAAACGCCCGAAGAAACTGCAAAAAAACTCACAGATTTATATGGCGTTGCTCACATTAAAGAAGAACAGCTCGCTAAAGATTTGGATGCCGTAAAAAAACAACGCGAAACAACCGAAGAAGGATTAAAAGATGCTAATGACAACAAAGATACACCTGCCGAAACTTTAAAGGCTAAAAAAAAATTATTGAATCAATTATCTCAAAAACAGAAAACAATTTTAGTTGAACAGAAAGAAAATAAAAAATTGCTCGCCAAAATCGGCGATTTATTAAATGAAGATGCCGATAAGCAATTTAAATTTATAAGCGATTACGAAGAAAAGTATGGTACTATTGATTTGCCGAAAACTTCTATCTACGATGGTATTTTAGCACCGGTAGTGTCGTCAAAAACGGATGATGTAGTAGTGACGAGCAAAAACACTATGGCGAAAATGGAAAATACCGAAACTGCAAAAAACGTACAAGTTCAATCGGAAGACATAATTTCCGAAAGCGAGAAAGAAAAAAAGAAAAGAAGAAATAAAAATGATTCGGAAAAAAAAGTACAAGAAAAAATGATCGTACTCGAATATACCGAAAAAAATGATGTCACACTTCATCCGCCGATTGTTCCATGTCGTGTGGCTTTTGACAGTACTGATGCTTTTACAGGAAAAAGAAAAAAAGAATCTTCGCCTATCTTATTTTTTACGCAAACTGATGACGTGTTGAAAAAAATGATGAAGGATAAAGATTTTATAACTTGTTACATCTCTGCAACACGCGTTGAAGGTGGGTTGTCGTTTTTGAATATGAATTTTATTATTCAGTCGAAAGAAACGCAAAAAGTATTCGGATTTTTAGATAAAGGCTCGCCCATTTCTTTTCGTTTAATGAACGGACGCACACTTAATTTTACAAACAGTAAAACAGATATAGGTTCAGTAGATTTTTTGAAGAATACTACAACTTTTCAAGCATCAGTTCAGTTATATGGTAATGATATTAAGACATTGACTGCTTCCGAACTTGACCAAGTGCGCGTCGCGTGGAGTGCAGGTTCAGATGATTATGAAATCTATGATGTCAACGTTTTAAAAAATTTATTGAAATGCCTTGATTAATTTAGTTATCGGTTATCAGTTATCGGTTAATTTTTTTTAACGACTGTATAAGTCTAATGCTGCTCAAACTGAAAAGTATTTTTTGACCGATTTATGGTTACGGATAAAATAATTTAACCGATAACTGATAACCTATAACCGCTAACCTATAAAATTATGTTTCAATCCATCTGGGATGAAGTAAAAAGAGAATTTCAATACGGCAATATGGTATCTCGTATCATTATTGTAAATTTAGCTGTATTTATTTGTATCATTCTTGCTAAATTGTTCTTAAACATACCGGGCACTGTTTCTCATTTCCATGATTTTCTAAACTTTTTTACAATTTCGGCTGACCCGCACACTGTTTTAACACATCCTTGGACGCTTATCACGGCAGCTTTTACACACGAAGGTATCGGACATATTTTTTGGAATATGTTGGTTTTCTTTTGGTTTGGTCGCATAGTCGGCGATTTGTTGGGTAATCACCGCGTTTTACCTTTATATTTATTAGGTGCGATTGCCGGCAATATTGTTTTTTTATTGGCGGCAAATTATTCCCCATATATAACCGGAAGTTATGCTTTAGGCGCGTCGGCTGCAGTTATGTCAATGGTGGCATGTTCGGCATTTATTGCGCCTGATTATATTTTCAATATTATTTTTTTGGGTCCTGTAAAATTAAAATTTGTTGCCTTAACCATAATTATTTTAGATATAGCTGCCGTCGCCAATAATTCAAATGCGGGTGGAAATTTAGCACATTTAGGTGGTGTAGCAATGGGTATGTACTTCGCTTGGAGTTTACAAACACGCGGCTTTGATTTGTCTAAGCCATTAAATAATGCATTTAATTATTTTCAATTACTGTTTAATCCGGCGAAAAGAAAAGCAGGCAAAATACAAGAACAAAAATCCCGATTCAAAAAATTTGAAAAAAGTCGCATTGACCCGCGTGAGTTTGATACGCAAATGCGTGGCGAAAAAAATAATAAAGTGGTGGATGATTCTAAAACAAAACCTAAAACAAAATCCAAACAACTGAGTGAACAAGAACGCTTAGACAAAATTTTAGAAAAAATAAAAGATTCTTCTTACGAAAGTCTTTCTCCGGAAGAAAAAACTTTCTTGGAAAACATGAGTAAAAAAAGCTGATTATTGTTCCTCTGCCGGTTTTCCATTACCGCAATTACCACAATAAGGTAAATGGGCAAAATGATTTTCACCGCATTGTTCGCATTTTTTGTATAATTGCAAACCGCATTGGCGACAATAATTTGAAATCATAAGTGTCGTCGTTTCATTTTCTTTTCCGAGCTTATTCCAACTTTTATAAATAAAATCTTTGCCGCACGACGGGCACACATGTAGTTCGTAGGCTTTGAAAGAAGTTTCTGTATTCGATTGCACTTTTTTCATGCGTTCCGAAGCTGATTGTTGCAGCATAACTCTGCGTCGTTCAAGATACGCTCTAATATTATTTATTGCATAGTAACCGCCGGCAATTGACAATAAAATACCGACTGTATAACGCAAATAACCGCCATAACTCGGCAAATAAGGTACTAACTGTACAAAAAAAGCGTATAGAGCGAATAGTGTAAAGCCTAAAAAAATCGGTGCGTATTTGTCTTTTCTTTTCTTCAAATAAAAATAAATACCCAAAATCAAAATAGGTAAAATAAATAACAGTCTGACACCAAAAACGTGTAATTCATATTTTTGAACGGCACCGTTAAAAGTGAGGTAAGTTTGCTCTTGCTCTTTTGTGAGTCCGGCGTTGATAAAGTTTATATTTTTTTGGAAAATATCTACTGTATCGCGTAAAAGCGATTCTTGTTGTTTCCATTTTTGTTGAATGTTGAAATACTTATCCATGTCTTGCGCACGCGCAATCACTTCTTTATCTTGCGAAGGTTCACCGATTGTTTTTCGTGCCGCTAACCAATTATCAAAAGATTGTTTCTGCCCCTCGTAATTGTCTTTAGCTAATTGCGAGGATTTTTCAATTTGAGTGTATTTATTATTGTAAACTTGAAATTGAGATTCCAAATCCGATTTACTACGGTTAAGCGAATCTACTAATTTGGTGTTGTGATAATTTTCTTCTTTCGGGTAAGTCAACGAACTGCCCAAATCGTCTAAAATTTTTCCGGCTAATAAAATTAAGAAAAAGCACACCGCCGCCGAAATAAAATAATACAGATATTTTATAGACGATTCTATTTTTTTATCGTTTTGAAATTCCATGGTTGGGAAAAGTTAAATTTGATTTTGACAAAGATAATGAAAAGTCCGTTTGAAAAACTTAAACCACGCCATATCTTGTAATAAACTCCTTATAAATTACTGACTCATTTAAAATTTCCGCGTTACCCAAAACAATTAAATGTTGTTTCGCACGCGTAAGTGCCACGTTCAATTTTCGATCTACACCTTCTTCCGAAAGCGACACCAAAGATGTGAGTTGACGCGGATGCGTAATGCACAACGAAATTAAAATAATATCGCGTGCGCCGCCTTGATAGCGTTCTACAGTATCAATCGTAATCGCGTCTTCCGGAATGTTTTTTTCTTTCAACGCATTTTTTATGGTAGCGATTTGTGCGCGAAAAGGTGTGATGATGCCTATACTTAACTTTTTTTCAAAATAATGTTCTTCAAAAGCCTGAACGAGTTTAGCGATGGATTTAGCTTCATTTTCGTTCATTTTTTTAGGCGTAACGCTTTTTGAATTGATGTGAATAAACGATACGCGATTGTTCACCACATTCGCTAATACTTTATTTTCGTGCATCAACAGCAAACTTGTCAGCAATTGCGTTTGATTTTTTCCGAGTATATCGGGCAAAATGCGCAATTTATTTTCATAAAACATTTCACTCGGAAACTGCATAATATCGGCGTGCATTCTGCCTTGATGACTTAAAATGCTATAGGCCCAATCCCATTTATTTTCTAAAGCGCGGCGATAAAGGCGTTCAAAAAAAGAGTTGCGCGTATTTTTTAAGCCGATACTTTCTAAAAGCACATTATTTGTCGCAGAATCTTCCGAAGATTGTTGCACAACCGCCGGTAATTGTTTGTGGTCACCGATGAGTGTAAAATGACTCACTTTTGGCAACAAACCAATAAGTTGCGGTTCTAAAATTTGCGAAGCCTCATCAATAAAAACACGATCAAACTTTTTAAGTTGAAACAATTCGGGTTTGCCGGAAATCGAAGCAACCGTCCCGACGACAATTCTATGAGCTGCGATGAGTTCTATAAGTTCTTTTCTATTTTTAATACTTTCAATTTTTTTATCTAAAAGTTGCTCGTGAAATCTTTCATCTGTGCCGAAACGCGAACCGATGCGCAAATAATTATTTTTTATTACGTCGCCAAGACGCTCAATCGCTTCACAAATTTCATCAACGGCGCGATTGGTATAGGCAAGCAGCAATATATTTTGATCGGTATTTTTAAAAAAATACCCGACTAAATTTTTTAGCATTACGCTCGTTTTACCTGTTCCCGGTGGTCCCCACAACAGAAAATAATCTTGAGAATAAATTATTTTTTTGAAAATCAAATTTTGTTCGTCAGTCATTTCTTCGATTTTCAATTTTCGATTTTCGATTTTCGATTTATCATCATCCGGAATTGGTAAATTTGGCGGACGTAAAGTCAACAACAAATCTCGTTTTTCTTTCGGTGCTTGCATAAAAGCAAACAAATTGCGCGTCATGGACACAAAAGAACTGTCTAATAAATCGTGTTCGACATTCCAAAACGCACAATGTTCAAATAAATATTGGTTGAACTGCCTGTTGCGAAAACGTAAAGTGATTTGTGTTTGAGAAAAAGAAACCAACGTACATTTAAAAACTTGATTGTGAATGGGTTGACAGCTGCTAGCAGTCAGCATTAAGCTATCAGCCTCTTCATCTTCTTGCTGAAAACTAATTGCTGAAGGTTGTTCGCTGACAGTTAAAGGGTATAAAACGACAATGTCACCGACACGAAAATTAGCTAAAGGATTAGTTTTTTCGGAGCGTTTCAAAATAATGAGCGCGTCTTCATTAAAACTTTTATTTTCTAAAATCGTCAAATGCGATAGAATACTGAAATTTTCTTCTTTTGTAGTCACGTCATCTAACCACAAAGTCGCTTGCCCGTTAATATCTTCGTTACCTTGAATCCCAATTTTAGAAAGATGGTGTTCGCGCATAATAAAAGCTGAAAACGCCAAAAAATAATTGCGCTCTAAGTCCGACATATTAAAATACGTCTGTTGAAAAATATCTAAATCGCGTTTTTCAAAACCGGAAGCTGTTTTAGTGAGGTCGGCGATGATTTTTTCAAAAACATTTGAGCTTTGAGCTTTGAGCTTTGAGCTTTGAGTTATTTCTTCCGGTTGCTCACTGCTCACAGTTTCTTGCTGACAGCTAATAACCGCCTTTTCTAATCCTAAAATTTTATTGCGCACATTCAATGCTTCGTATTGAAGTGATTTTATTGGCGGTGCAAACTTTAAATTGTCATTTTCAACGACGGAATACAAAATATAATTTAAGTTTTCGTGTTTGTCGCCAAAAGTCGCATCAATCAGTAAATCGTATAAAAGTGTTTGGATAAAATGATTGGCGTTGATGCCGTATTGATTCGGACGAAAAGTTTTTCCGGATTTTAATTCGACGATAGCCGTTTTTAGATTTTCGCGGTTGCGAAAAAACAAATCCAAACGTCCTTGCAAACCATATTTCGGTGCATAAAAAGAAGGTTCTAAATAACAATCTTGAGCAGTAATACCTACCTTAGGAAAATTTTCGTGTAGTACACGCTTGATATTTATCCAATGAATTTGCGATGCCGTTTGAATATCGCGCACCATATTTGATTCCATCAAAGAAAAAACCAACGGATTAATTTTGAAAACTTTCGGAAAAGTTTTTTGAAACTCGGCGGTGCTGTCTGCCACCAATTCATCTAGAAAAAAATTAGCAATATTTCCGAGCGTAATACTTTGCGAAAAATCGTGCGGTAAAAATTTATTGATGATGTGTTTGTTCACTTCCGTTCCGTTGTATTTAAAACATTCAGCTACGGCTGTAACATCCATTAAATAATCCGGTTCGATGACAAATGCGCGAGATTGAACAGTCATCAGTATAGATCGTTCGCGACCTATCCCTACCGGTGACTGTTCTAAAATTTCAACCTCAATTAAATTGAGCGTAATCGGCAACGTAAAATATTTTTTTATAGCCTCAACACTGTCTCGAAAATTTTCATTCACACCGGTAATGTTGTAAAGCACATGTACTTTATTGTGTGTGTTGTTTTCATAACCGGTGAATTGTTGTAATTCTAAATCATCATTTAAAATCACGACGCGCATAACGGCGCGTTTTTTTATGATTTTAGTAGAGCGTTGCGGTAAAACTAAAGTCGGAATGAGTAATAAAACATCAGTAGTAACTTCGCCATCGAAAAAAGATTTGACGGCTTCGACAATCGCATGACCGCCTAAGCCTAATAATTTTTCGTGGTCGGGTTCATTTTTAAAAACACTTCTGCGAAATTCATTGATGATAAATTGAGTGCGCGAAGCAACGCTATATTTTTGAAACGCATAAGCCAACCGCGAAAAAAAAGTGGTGAACGCTAATTTTTCATTAATCGTTGCTTGCATAATAATCGCATGAAGCAATTGATTTAAAGCGCGAATACATTCTTTCTCATCCACCGGCGTTTTCTCAATAATTTTTCGGAGTTCGATATAATAGAGTCTTGCGAGTTCGGCGTTTTTGGACATGATAAAATGTACGATAGACAAAAGACAATAGACGATGGAATGATTTTAAAAATTTAATAAACCGATGTCCATTGTCTATTGTCTATTGTCTTTGAAATTAAAATTACTAAACGCAAAGTTATCATTTGTCGCGATAATATGCGCATGACATGAACGAACTAAATGTTGCAAACGATGCCGCATTTCTTTCCCTGATTTTATATCGTCGGAAAGTTTTTTAAGGATTTTTTTTGAATAAATCGCACACAATGGCTCAACAAAAGTATTTTCATTGATGCGATAACACCAAATATCATTGTCGGGATTCGTTTCATATTCCGAAATTAAATTTTCTAATACCGGTACAGACATTAAAATCATATCACACGCCAGGACTAATAAATCTTTATCGGTAAAATTTGTATGAACACTCATTATACCTTTGAGCGGTCCATCTAACGCCGGCATAAATGACGGCGTTAGTGAAGAATTATTTTTTTCTACTTTTGAAATTTTATCAGTAACGAGTATTTCGTGAGAAAAATATTTTTCATAATCATTAAATTGTTCTGTTCGGCAAGAAACAACAAAAGGCATTTTTAATTGGATGAATAATTCGGCAATATGCTGAGCCCAAATTTTTTCGTCTTTAACGAGCAAACCTTTATCTGACCCCATGCGCGTGCTTTTTCCGCCACAAAGAATTATGCCCATCATTATTGAAGTTTGTATATTCTTTGAATGGGTTTTCATTTTGCAATCTTATTCAAATAAAAAAACAAATTTAAGTTTTGTCCGTAAATGTATGCCCAAAAAAACACTTCCATTCAAATAATACATTGAATGGAAGCATTAAATAAATCGGTTTTGTAAAAAAAATGTTTAATTAAAAAGTTAGGAGATTATGATTTGCCATCTGAGATTATTTGCTCACCTGTAAAAATATTCCGGAAGCAGATAATTAAAAACCCAATGTGCCAACTAATTTTCCAAAAAGTTGATTTAATAAAATAAAAAGAAAATTAAATAAATTTGCGCGTATTTGCTTACCCAAGATTTGAATAAGATGTTTAAGATTTAATTACGGCACAAAAGTAGTCAAGGATTTTGAAAAAGAAAACAAAGATTATAATTTTTTTTAATTATTTAATACCTTTTTTTGGGTATAAAATATTTTAAAAAATTAAAAAAAATTATTCATAAATATGTTTATTTATATCGCCGGTCGTTTTATGGCAATCGCAATTACCGCCCCACTCTTTTGTGCCGTCGGTGAAGTATTCACATTTCCAAATCGGTGCTTCGTGTTTTATTTTATCAATAATATATTTATTCGCCGCATAAGCCTCTCGGCGGTGCGGTGATGCCGTAATTACGACAACAGCACATTCGCATACTCCTACTCTACCCACGCGGTGTTGAGCAACTGCGAAATTCAGTTGCCATTTTTCCATTGCTTCTTTCAATAAATCTTCAATCATTTTCGACGCGATGACTTCTTGCGCTTCATAATCGAGGTAATCCACCGGTTGACCGTGACTTAAATCGCGTGTTTCGCCACTGAATAAAACAATGGCACCGGCTTTCGGATGATGGGCTTTTTCTAAAAGTCCAATTAAATCAATCGGTTCGGCAGAAATATATTTATAATCAACCACCGCTGCCGGGTGGGATAATGCTGATGATGTCATGTGCTTTTAAAATAAAATTATTTTCAACGAAAGTATCATTTACCGCGAAGCGACAAATCGTTAAAATATCCGCCGCTTTAGGATTCATTTCTAAAAGTTTTTCGCGCAAGGCATCTATCGTTTCGATATATTCAGGAATTTCGAATTGTTTTTTGTAAAAATCTTTAAGCGTGGCATAAACTTGGATAGTCATAAAATGGATGATTGACGATAAATTTATTGACGATAGACAAAGTTAATTATAAATAAAATATTTTAAAGTCCATTGTCAATAAATTCATCGTCTGTAAAACGCACAATTAAGCAAAAAGTATTAATTTTACTGAAGCAATGATTAAAACAACCGCCAATAATTTTTGAATAATTTGCGGTGAAAGTTTTTTACTGCCGAGAAATGAACCGAGAAAACCGCCAACAATTGCCGCGAACAAAAATACAAACGTTTTTTCATTAAAAGCATATTGGTTCGTCGAGTTTCCTAATAATCCGGCGATAGAATTAAAAACAATAAACAAGGCGGATGTTGCCGCCGCTTCTTTCATCGTTGCCCACGACAATAAAATAATAACAGGACTTAAGAAAATACCGCCACCGATGTTTAATAATCCGGAAATAAAACCAATACTTCCGCCTAGCAACAACATTAAAGGCAATTGATTGGTGTATATCGGTGTAGAATTTTTATCGTTCGATATTTGTTTCGCTTTAACATCGAAACCCAAAAAACGAATCGCCGGAATGATGAGCGCCACGCCAAGAAGCACGTTGTACATTTTATTATGAACCGCTAAATGCGAACCGAGAAAAGCCATCGGAATAGATGCCAATAAAAAAGGATAAACTAATTTCCACTTAAAATAACCGGCGCGATAAAATTGTATGAAAGCAATGCCGGCAATAGCAATATTTAAAACCAATACAAGTGGTTTGTAATCTTTCACTGCAATATTAAAAAGCGAAAACACAGCTATATAACCACTCGCACCGCCATGTCCGACGGAAGCGTACAAAAAAGCTACGATAAAAAGCATAAGGGCAATCAAATAGAAAGTCATTTCTTGTATTTATTTCGTGCAAAGAACGACAAATTTTTTTTGCACAAATTTTTTTGAAGGGATTTTTTTCTCAAATTTTTTTCGCGCGAATTTTTTTCAAAAAATTTTTGAAAAATTTTTTTTCAATTATTTTTTCGCACGAAAAAAAATTGAAAAATGTAAGTAGACTCACATTTAGGCGCGGGAGCCGAACAAAAGCCGGAGGCGATTTTTTGTTCTTGATTTTTTCTTTGTTTCTTTCTTTTATATCAAGACAAAAGAAAGAAAAATCACGCGCGGCACAAACGGTGAAATAAAAGTCAGGCGCGAGAGCCGAACAAAAAGCCGGACGCGATTTTTTGTTCTTGATTTTTTCTTTGTTTCTTTCTTTTGTATCAAGACAAAAGAAAGAAAAATCACGCAGGGCGATACACGTCGACTTAATAGTCATTACCTTGCTTTTTTTATTGTCAACTGTCAATTGTCAATTGTCAATTAAACTTGCTGCTCGTTCATTTACTTTCTTTTGTCTTGATACAAAAGAAAGTAACAAAGAAAAAATCAAGAACATAAAATCGCCTCCGGCTTTATGTTCGGCTTACACTTTTTTTTGCCGGAATTTCTAAAATTATTAAAATTTCCCGAATTCCGGCAATTCTTAATAATTCATAAAATCCTGCTCTTTTTTCTTATTTCCAACAGATCAATGAACTTTTTTCTGCGTGAGCAGAACGTTTTTAATTTAATGAACATCTCTATTTGAAGGATATTCATATATGTCTTTCAAACTTTTTTTATTTATGTTTTGATCACGTCTTAAAATAAATTTATTTAATTCTTTACTATTATAATAATCTAAACATTTCATAGTACTCAAAGGACTATCGTCATAACTTGTATAATTTTTACCATTATCTTTTATCCATTTAATAGTAAAAATTTTTAATTCTAAATACATATCTTCATCGTAAGCTGAATAAGCTTTAAAACCTGCTGCACTACCATCGTCAGGAAACAACCGATTTGAGTCAACTCTTGACTGGCATACACAAAATGCAAGGTTTTTTAATTTTAATCTTTGGTCTTTGATTTGATCACTCATTACTTTAAGATTCTGACTAAATAAGTGATCACAAAACATTGCCGATACTGTAATTACAGCTAAAAATAATAGACATTTCATTTATTAATTATTTAAGTTTCCATAAAGATATTTGTATTGCATGTTTAAAATTATCGTCAGTTCCTTGCAACCCTCCCAACGCTCGTGAAAATCTTTAGATTTTTCACGCACTATCCGAGCGTCTCCTACCATAGCCGTCAAGCTAAGGACTATCAAACGCCTTAAAAAAGGTTTTAACCGTAAAATTACAAGGTATTTT
>JAYTIA010000424.1:0-1558 GCA_043732145.1 Saprospiraceae bacterium | reverse complement strand
ACCTCATCGAACACGTTATCTCTCTGAAATTACAGAAACCATTCGCCGTTATGATGCACATACCATAAAGCAATCGGAAATTGCGAGTAAGTTATACGCGCTGCATTCGGTGATAGATAATTTATCGGACGCATCCGAAGAGACGCAAAACATTGCATCTGTACTGAAAAAAAAATATTTAGAAACCGAAAAACAATTAGATGCCGACAGCAGAAATATTTTAGAAAATTGGGAAGTCAAGAAAAAAAATTACGCCGGTGAAAATTTTGTTTACAAAGTGCGCGGAAAAGATATTTCCGTACCGCAAGAACGCACGACGTTGAGTGGAAATAAAATTCGGCGCGTATTGTTGCCGAAGTATAAAGATTGGGGAGATATTTTGAAATGGACGCGGCAAGAAAATGTACCCGGACAATTTCCATTTACTGCCGGCGTTTTCCCGTTCAAACGAGAAGGAGAAGACCCTACGCGTATGTTTGCCGGCGAAGGGAATCCTGAACGCACAAACAGACGTTTTCATTATCTCTCACAAAATATGCCGGCGCACCGATTGTCAACAGCATTTGATTCTGTCACATTGTATGGCAATGATCCGGATCATCGTCCGGATATTTACGGCAAAGTCGGCAACTCCGGCGTGTCGGTTTGTTGTCTCGACGACGCAAAAAAATTATATTCCGGTTTCGATTTGTGCGACCCTAAAACATCGGTGTCAATGACCATTAATGGACCCGCCGCCATCATCACCGCTTTTTTTATGAACGCTGCGATTGATCAAACTTGTGAAAAATATATTATCGCACATCATTTAGAACACTTAGTCGTACAAAAGAAAAAGGAAATTTACGGAAACAGTCCACCAAAATATCTTGGCGAATTACCTGAAGGAAATAATGGTTTAGGTTTAATACTGTTCGGTATCACGGGCGATCAAGTTTTGCCGAAAGAAATTTATTTGGAACTTAAGGCAAAAGCAATTGCTGCGGTACGCGGAACAGTTCAAGCAGATATTTTAAAAGAAGATCAAGCTCAAAACACTTGTATTTTTTCAACAGAATTTTCTTTACGTTTGATGGGTGATATGCAGCAGTATTTTATTGACCACAACATTCGTAATTTTTATTCTGTTTCTATCTCCGGTTATCATATTGCCGAAGCCGGTGCGAATCCGATTTCGCAACTTGCTTTTACACTCGCTAACGGATTTACTTTTGTGGAGTATTATGTCTCCCGGGGTATGAACATTGATGCTTTTGCTTCCAATTTATCTTTTTTCTTTTCCAACGGCGTTGATCCGGAATACGCCGTCATTGGACGCGTGGCGCGAAAAATTTGGGCGAAAGCGATGAAATATTTGTACAATGCCAACGAAAGATCGCAACAATTGAAATATCATATTCAAACTTCGGGTCGCTCATTACATGCACAAGAAATTTCTTTTAATGATATTCGCACCACGTTACAAGCACTTTACGCGATTTACGACAATTGTAATTCGCTGCACACCAACGCTTACGATGAAGCGATTACAACACCGACAGAAGAATCGGTGCGTCGT
>JAYTIA010000423.1:0-1558 GCA_043732145.1 Saprospiraceae bacterium | reverse complement strand
TCGACATACCGAAATATTGTTGAATTTCCGGCAATCGCGATAACCAACACGCAGTTATAAATCCGCAAACAAAAAAAATAACGGCAACTGCAATGCGTTTGGTTTTGTTAGTATTTTGCATTTTGTTTTTAAAAAAGATGTCCCCAATTATTATACAAATAATAACCGGCAACGAGAAACAACGGAATAATTACCCATTGCAACAACCAAATAATAATCAAAAGGAGTGTTGGTGTTATCGGCAAGACCATCCAAAACCATTCGGATTTGCCTGTACCGTACATTTTCGCATTTAACGGACGATAAATTGTATGCATCAAGTATTCAATTTTTTCCGCGAAGAAAAACTGCGCACCATAAATTTCATAAACCTCACCGCTTATAGTTTTACTTATATCGCTCCGACGGCGTTCAATACTTGTAGAGATGCCAATTTTATAACGAAAAAGATGCTGGGTGTTGCCGAGAATGTAAATGTATCTGTAATCCAAGATGCGCCAAAAAGAATTCATTTTTTATTTTTTTTATTTTGCGACAAAAATAATTTAAAAAATTATTTCGCCAATAAAAAAAACAAATTATTTTTTTATTTTTATTTTTAATTTATTTTGTTTTTAATTTTCGCAAACAACGTCGTTGAGGTTTTGAATCTCAATAATGTTTGTACTAAGGAATGAGAAAGAAATAAGTTCCGCCGGCAGAACGTATTCTTTTCTAATTCCTAATTTTTTTTCTGCAAAAGTTGAATGATATTGCTATGAATAATTTGTGTCGGCAACATTTTTCCGTCAATACCCGAACAATCAAGTCGAGTAAGCACATCAAATTTTTTCAAAATAGACGCATATTCCAACTGCACTTGTTTTTGAAAAGAAATATTATCCTCATGAATATCTGTTTTACCTTTTAAATAGGCACGTTCATCGCCGGCTCGAGTATCAGTTAAAGATTTTTGGGTGAAAGAAAATGGCACATCTAAATAAATACTCACATCCGGTTTCGGGATTTTATTGTGTTCAAATTCATAATTGAAAATCCAATCGGCTAAATAATCTTTTTCTGCATCGAATTTAAGTTTGGCGCATTGAAAAGCAATATTCGATAGCACGTATCTATCCGCTAAAACTGTATGGTTTTTTTTCAACCAACCTCTTATAGTTTTTGCATAATCAAATCTGTCCAAAGCAAAAATAAGCGCGACAAGTTGCGGATGAACGGCATCAATCGGACCAAATTCGCCACGCAAAAATTTAGCAATTAAATCGCCGTAAACGCCGGCTGCGTTGATTCTCGGGAAATGAATAAATTTAGTTTTGATACCTTCATTCCGAAAATAGTCCGACAATAATTTTATTTGCGTTGATTTTCCCGCACCATCTAAACCTTCAATAACTATAAATTTGCCCATAGGATTTTAATGCTTTTCTATTGCTGTTTAATTAAGTCAGGTGAATTTATATTTCACAGTAATTGTGTTTAGTATTAATATTTATTCTCCCCAAAGCGTCAATAAGGATAATCCGACACCGGCTAAAACCGCCCATATTTTTTTGAAACT
>JAYTIA010000422.1:0-1559 GCA_043732145.1 Saprospiraceae bacterium | reverse complement strand
TTGAATTTTGTTGTAGGCAAAAAAGTGAGATAATAATATAGTGGTTATTTGGTGAAAAAATGTAACTGTTTAGCACTTTGCAAAGCCATACAGGTTTTTTAAAATTTGAGTGGTGTTAAATAGTTACAAAAAAATAAGAAAAATATTTAAAGCACAACTTTTAAAAAGTTTTAAAAGTTTATTAGAAAAATAAAATGAAAATCGCAGCCTTAGTCAGTTTTCTTATTTTCTCAGCCGGCACTACCCTACTTGTTTCATGCGGCAAAAACGAAACAAAACAAGCGGAAGAAAATAAATCGCCAAAAACGGAAAAGTTTTGTATTTCCGATACGCTTAAAAATATGATTCAGATTGATACCGTCTCTACCGAAAATGTTGAAGACTTATTGCAAGTCGGTGGTGAAGTTACATTTAATCAGGATAAAGTTGTGCGCGTTATGCCGCCGGCAAGCGGACAAGTGAGCCAAGTAAAAGTCAATCTCGGTGATTATATTCAAAAAGGACAAGTTTTGGCGACGATGAAAAGTTCGGAAATTGTCGGCAATGCCAATGATCAACGCTCTGCACAAGCAGATGTTGCGATTTATAAAAAAAATATGGATGCGCAAGAAAATGCTTATAAAAATGGTATGGCATCTGAAAAAGATTACCTCAATTCAAAACAAGATTACGAAAAAGCATTAACGAGTGCCGCTCGTGCTTCCGAATTCGGTAAAATTTACGGCAGCAGTGATGCCGGTGGTTTTTTAAATATTACTGCACCTGTCAGTGGTTTTGTTGTAGAGAAAAAAATTGCAAATGGTTCTTATATTCGTCCGGACAATGCCGACAATTTATTTACGATTGGAAATGTGGAAGAAGTTTGGGTAATGGCAAACATTTTTGAAACGGATATTAGTCGCGTTAAATTGGGTTACGAAGCGGACATCACAACGATTGCGTATCCGGATAAAACTTTTCATGGAAAAATTGATAAACTCGGCGATATGCTTGATCCTCAAAACAAAGCATTAAAAGTGCGTATCCGATTACAAAACAATAATCGTTTGCTGAAACCGGAAATGTTTACAAACATCACCATAAAAAATACTCAAGGTATTAAATCATTAGTCGTCCCGGCTTCAGCGATTACTTTCGATTACGGCAAAAATTATGTCATCATTTACCGCGATAAATGCGATGTAGAAGTGCGCGAGGTTAATATTTTGAAAACATTAGGTAACAAAACGTATTTAACAAGCGGTGTTAAAAACGGCGAAAAAGTGGTGACGCGCAACCAATTACTTATCTACAACGCTTTCAAAAATTAAATGAATCAATTCATAAAAGGCATAATTTCTTTTTCTTTACGTCAACGTATCACCGTATTTTTTTTCACAGGTGTGCTTGTCGTCATCGGTATTTTCAGTTATTTAAATACGCCGATAGAAACTTTTCCGGACGTGACGAACACTCAAATTATTGTCATAACGCAATGGCCCGGAAGAAGTGCGGAAGAAGTTGAAAAATTTGTCACCATTCCGCTCGAAACTGTTTTGAACAGTGTACAGAAAAAAGCG
>JAYTIA010000421.1:0-1563 GCA_043732145.1 Saprospiraceae bacterium | reverse complement strand
TTTCTTAGCAAATTTTATTTAATCGAAAAAATATTCCTAACTTTCTCTAATTTTGTAACGTGCCACTAAACATTATGGTACATCATTTTAAAACAAATTTTTTTTGATAATGAAAAAAACAATTGCGCTCTCGACAATTACTTTCACTTTACTTTTTTTTGCTTGTTCTCCGAAAGTGAATACAAGCGGTGCAACTGCAGCCGGCGGAAAAAATATTATCACACCTGCAGGTCAACGCAAATTTATTGACGCAGCAAATATGAACTTAGCTGTACGTCCGCAAGATGATTTTTATGAATATGCTAACGGCACTTGGTTGAAAAATACGCCGATACCGGCTTCCGAAAGTCGTTGGGGTAGTTTCAATGAATTGCAAGAATTTAATAGAAAAGCGTTAAAAACAATTTTGGAAGATGTTTCTAAAAAAACAAATCCGGCGGGCAGCATTGAACAAAAAGTATCAGATTTTTATGGCGCCGGTATGGACTCAATGGGTATTGAAACTGCCGGCATTATGCCGCTTCAACCAACATTAAATCGTATCAAAGGTTTAAAAAACTATAAAGAACTTTTAAATGAAATTGCGGTGCTTTATACCGAAGGTTACGATCCAATTTTCAATTTAGGCATTGATCAAGATGATAAAAATAGTACGGCAATTGTTCCGAAATTTTATCAAGGTGGTTTGCATTTGCCGGACCGAGATTATTATATAAAAACAGATGATCGTTCAGTAAAAATTCGTGCGGCTTACAACGACCACATCGTTAACGTTTTCAAACTTGCAGGTTCTACTGATGTGCAAGCAAAAAAAGCGAAAGACGATATTTTAAAATTTGAACATGCCCTGGCAAAAGCTTCTATGACGCGCGTAGAACAACGCGATCCGGAAAAACTTTATAATAAATTGAGTGCCGGTGATTTGGAACAAATTTGTCCGCAAATGGATTGGGCAGGTTTTTTGAAAACTACCGGTATCACTAACGCTTACTACATCGTAGCACAACCTTTGTATTTCAAAGAATTGAATACACTTTTGAAAACCGCTACACTCGATGAATGGAAATATTATTTACAATTCGATGTTTTGAAAGCGAATATGGCTTTTATGCCGCAGTCTTTCGTTAATGAAGGTTTTAATTTTGGAAAATTATTTTCGGGACAAAAAGAAATGCAGCCGCGTTGGAAACGTGTCGGCAATAATACGGACAGAATGTTGGGCGAAGCTCTCGGACAATTGTATGTCTCTCAGTATTTTAAACCGGAAGCCAAACAACGTTTGTTGACCATGTTGGACAATATGAATAAAGTTTTTCAAAAACGTATTGCCGGTTTGGATTGGATGAGCGATGCTACGAAATCGAAAGCGCAACTCAAACTTGGTGCGATTATCAGAAAAATTGGTTATCCGGACAAATGGAAAGATTATTCCGGGTTGAACATTAATAAAACGAATGGTTATTTGTCAAATGTATTAAACGCTCGCAAATTTTTGTACAAAGACGAAATTAATCATTTGGGTAAACCTGTTGACAAAACTTTATGGGGTATGACTCCGCCGAC
>JAYTIA010000420.1:0-1564 GCA_043732145.1 Saprospiraceae bacterium | reverse complement strand
GTTACTAATTTTGGACTTACTAATGATGGACTTATTTTTCTATCGTCAGTAAGTCCATCGTCGCTAAGTCCAAATTCAGTAATCAATAAATCAATCGCTTCTAAAGTAGGACACAAACGACGCAAATCGCCGACTTCATCAACTGTTATGTTTTTTAATTTTTTTTGAATATGCGTTACTATTTCTTTAGCTTCTGTTTTGACATTCACCCACAATTGACTTTTTTCAGACCGCAGGAAGTATTCCGCATTTTTGCGCACTTCTTCTTGCGTTTTTTTTCCGAAACCTTTTAATTCTATAAAACGATTTTCGTTGCATGCGTACAACAATTCGCCAACTGATTCGACACCCAAACTTTGCCACACTTGAAATACTTTTTTCGGACCAAAACCATTGATGTTAACCATATCAATCACACCGCTGGGTGTTTTTTCTGCATATTTTTGATAAGTCTCTAAATGTCCTGTCGAGATTAATTCTTCAATTTTATCGCCAATCGCTTTGCCTACGCCTTTAATAGCATCTAAATCTTTGCGCGACATTTCGCTCAAAGGCGTATCTTGTTTGCGCAATGTGATATAAGCGTTGCGATATGAACTTATTTTAAACGGATTTTCATTGTGCAGCTCCATAATATCCGCTAAATCTGAAAAAGCGTTGGCGATTTGTTTATTAGTCATTTTGTTATTGGTTATCGGTTATCAGTTATTCGTTATCGGTTATTGGTTATCGGTTATTCGTTGCGAGTTAAAACTTATAATTTATAACTGATAACGAATAACCGTCAACCCTTTAAACTTGAATCACGCCGACATTAAATTTTTCAATCGGTGCATTGTTCGCTGCTTCAAGCCCCATACTTATCCAACGACGTGTGTCAAGCGGGTCAATAATCGCATCAATCCACAAACGCGCGGCAGCGTATTGCGGTGTCGTTTGGTGATCGTAGCGATTTTTTATGTCTTCATACATTTTTTGTTCGTCTTTGGCTTCAATCGTTTGTCCTTTCGCTTTCAAGGATGACGTTTGAATTTGCAGCAAAACTTTCGCCGCTTGCGCACCACCCATCACTGCAATTTTTGCTGTGGGCCAAGCAATAATCAAACGCGGGTCGTATGCCTTCCCGCACATCGCATAATTGCCGGCACCGTAAGAGTTGCCTATAATAATCGTTAATTTCGGGACGGTGGAGTTGGCAACAGCGTTCACCATTTTGGCACCGTCTTTAATAATACCGCCGTGTTCGGAACGACTGCCGACCATGAAGCCGGTGACATCGTGAAAAAAAACGAGTGGAATTTTTTTCTGATTGCAATTCAGAATAAACCGCGTTGCTTTATCTGCCGAATCGGAATAAATAACGCCGCCGAGTTGCATTTCATTTTTGCCGTTTTTTACAATCAATCTCTGATTTGCAACGATGCCTACCGACCAACCGTCAATGCGCGCATACGCACAAATAATTGTTTTGCCGTAATCTTCTTTATAAAATTGTAAATCAGAACTGTCTACTAGGTGGCGCAAAATTTCAACTGTATCGTAAGGTTTGCCGGGTGTTTCTGCC
>JAYTIA010000419.1:0-4349 GCA_043732145.1 Saprospiraceae bacterium | reverse complement strand
TGAAATTTTACCGAAGGAAAAACGCGGTATAGGTGCATCGCTCATTGCAGGTTTAGGTATTTTTGGTGCTGTCACCGCTTTTTTCGTCAGTCGTTTTTTCGATTGGCGGATGTGTTTTTACATCGGCGGCATCATGGGTTTAATGCTATTAGTTTTGCGAGTCAGTATTTTAGAAAGTAGTTTATTTGATGCTGTAAAAAAACAAAACGTACAACGCGGCAATTTTTTAATGTTTTTCAACAATAAAAAAAGATTTTGGCGATATGTCCGTTGCGTTTGCATCGGTATTCCGGCTTGGTATATAATAGGTGTGCTGGCAACTTTTTCAGATAAATTTGGCGAAGCGTTTGGTATAAAAAATATTGATCCGGCAAAATCAATTATGTATCTCTATCTCGCCATTGCTTTCGGCGATTTAACTGTCGGCTTGTTAAGTAATTATTTAAAAAGTCGAAAAAAAGCGTTATTTATTTTTTACGGCATTACAAGTTTTTTTACCGCACTTTTTTTTATGCAAACCGGCGGAACTGCCGGTACAATGTATTTAATTTGTGCCGGATTAGGTTTCGGTACAGGTTTTTCAGTCGTCTATATCACTATGTCTGCCGAACAATTCGGTACAAATTTACGCGCTACTGCTGCGGTTTCTGTTCCGAATATGGTGCGCGGTGCTTTGCCGCTCATTATTTTGTTGTTCAAAGGTTTGCGTTCGTGGACAAGCAGTTATATTACCGGCGGTTGGATTACGGGTTTGATTTTAATGTCTATCGCCCTCATTGCTGCTTTCTATACCGAAGAAACTTTCGGAAAAGATTTAGATTTTGTGGAGAGATGAATCAGAAACCAATTATTAACGACTAACAACTAACATCGTATGCAAAAAATTATTTTAAAATTTACTTTGAGCGTTTTATTATTCGCTGCTTGTTCAACGAATAAATCTGCCGTCGATTCAACGAATAACCGGCAACCGGCAAATTGCCAACGTTATCAACAACACGTTGATTATAAAATGTCGGTTGATTTTGATGCTACTAAACATCAATACAAAGGCTCGACGCATTTAGTTTATACGAATAATTCACCGGACGCACTGAATAAAGTTTTTTTTCATTTATACCCGAATGCTTTTCAACCCGGCAGCGCGATGGATGTGCGGAGTTTAAATATAGAAGATCCGGACGGACGTGTAGGTAGCCGCATTTCAAAATTAAAACCGGATGAAATCGGTTATTTGACTGTTGAAAATTTAAAACTTAACGGCAAAAACTGTCTTGCCAAAGTTGAAGGAACGATTTTGGAAGTGACTTTACCCGAAAAAATTACGCCGAACAATTCTGTTAATTTCGATTTTAATTTTTCGGGTCAAGTCCCGATTCAAATTCGGCGTTCCGGCAGAGATAATAAAGAAGGCGTTGCCTATTCAATGACTCAATGGTATCCGAAAATGTGTGAGTATGACGAACAAGGTTGGCACTCAAATCCGTACATAGCGCGCGAATTTTACGGCGTTTGGGGCAATTTTGATGTCAGTATCAATATGGATTCGAAATTTACATTGTTTGGTTCCGGTATTTTACAAAATGCAAAAGAAATTGGCAGAGGATATACCAGCAATGAGCAATTAGCTTTGAGCAATGAGTCATCAAAAGATAACGGCTCAAAGCTCAAAGCTCAAAGCTCAAAGCAAATTAATTGGCATTTCTCCGGAAAAAAAATACACGATTTTATGTGGGCAGCCGACCCGAATTATAAACATGTGACGCAAAAAGCAGATGACGGTACTCTGATGCACTTTTTTTATATTCCTTCAGAAAAAACTAAAGCGTGGGAAAAATTACCGGACATTATGGCAAAAGTTTTTGCGATTGCGCGTGACCGTTACGGTAAATATCCTTATAGCGATTTTAGTTTTGTACAAGGCGGTGACGGCGGTATGGAATATCCGATGTCAACACTTATTACCGGCGAGCGCCCGATAAATTCTTTGGCGGGTGTGGCGATACATGAAATGATGCACTCTTGGTATCAAGGTGTTTTAGCTACCAATGAAAGTTTATATCCTTGGATGGATGAAGGCTTTACGACTTATGCCGAAAGTAATATTCAGAATGTCTTGAAACAACAGGGATTATTAGATGCAAAACCCGTTGCCGATCCGATGAAACGTAATGTAGAAAGTTATTGCCGTTTCGCACTTTCCGGAAAAGAAGAAGCGTTGAGTACGCACGCCGATCACTACAATACAAACGCAGCTTACGGCGTTGGTTCTTATACAAAAGGTTCTGTGTTTTTACAACAAATTAAATATATCGTCGGCGAAAATAATTTTAATAAAGGTATGTTGAGATATTTTGATGAATGGCAATTTCGCCACCCGAGTGCGAATGACTTTATTCGCGTGCAAGAAAAAAATGCCGATATAAAATTGGATTGGTTCAGAGAATATTTTGTGAACACAACTAAAACGATTGACTATGCAATGGGCGAAGTAGTGAGCGAAGATAAAGGCAAAACAAAAGTAGAACTCAAACGCATCGGTTTAATGATTATGCCGATAGATGTTACGGTAACTTATAGAGACGGCAAACAAGAACTTTTTTATATTCCTTTAGATTTAATGCGCGGCGAAAAACCCGGTGAAGATTCTAAAACACTCCGCACACTTCTTCCGGTTTGGACTTGGGCGTATCCGACTTATTCTTTTACCGTACCAAAAAATTTATCGAGTATAAAAAGCATTGAAATTGATGCTTCAGGCAGAATGGCGGATGTAAATAGAACAAATAATACGTTTTCACAATCAAATTAAGAATTAAGAATTAAGAATTAAGAATTTCTGTTTATTGGATATTTTTAATTTTTAATTTTTAATTCTCAATTCTCAATTTTATGATGTGATTGTTAGAGAAACACAAATTCGCGTCAGATACAGCGAAACAGATAAAATGGGTTATCTATATTACGGCAACTATCCGGCGTATTACGAAGTCGGACGCGCCGAATGGTTGCGCACATTGGGTTTTTCATATAAAGACATGGAAGAAACGCATGGCGTGATGATGCCTGTGATGTCAATGCAAATGCGCTATGTGCGCCCGGCAAAATACGATGATTTAATCACTATAAAAACGACATTGCGCCACTATCCTACGCACTACATCACTTTTTTCTTCGAACTTTTTAATGAAAATAATAAACTCATTAATGGCGGTTCAGTTAAATTGTGTTTTGTAGAAATCGCCACCAATAAAACCGTTTCTACTCCGAATTATATTTTAAAAACGTTAAAACCCTATTTTGAATAATTTATTTAATATCGTGAATAGAAATCACTAAAAATTAAATATAAATCATCGCGAATTTTTCGGAAAGTTTGGCCATATTTTTTGACTTTCTCAAAAAACATGGCCAAACTTCATAAAAAATTATTTCGCCTTCGGCAACAATTTATCTTTATATAAACTACGGAAAATTTCTACTTTGTGACGCACGACACCGGCGGTATAAGGTTCATCCGGATGTAGGTTATAATAATTTTGATGATATTCTTCGGCACGGTAGAAATTTTTATAAGGTTCTACTGCCGTTGTAATAATTGGATATACCCCAATACGCAAGAAACTATCTTTCACCGCCATTGCTGTTTGCTTTTGCGACTGTGATTTGTAAAAAATAACGGAACGATAATCATTACCCATATCATTACCTTCTTGATTTAATTTCGTGGGGTCGTGAATGTGCCAATAAATATCAAGAATATCGCGGTAAGAGACAATTTTCGGATCAAAAATAACTTTCACAGTTTCTGCATGACCAGTCATGCGTGTACCAACTTGTTCATACGACGGATTTTTCACATCGCCACCCGCATAACCAACTTCTACAAATTTTACACCTTTTAATTGCTGATAACACGCATCCATTTTCCAAAAACAACCGCCGGCTAAAATTGCGGTTTCTAAACCTGCCGTATCTTTCGGTGCATTTATGGCAGTATTTAAGTTTGTGCCGATGGTTTCTTTTTGTGAAGCATTTAACGCCAACATGCCCACACTAAAAAGAGTAATTAAAACTGCAAGATATTTCACCTGTATTTTCATGTCAAATTTATTTAAATAATTTAATACTGCAAAGGTGGGGTGTATTCGTCACGAAAAAATCACAATTTTTTTATGAGGCGGAATCAGAATTATCGTATCTTGCAACGGTTTTTATCACCGAAAGCGATGTCAAATAAACATCATGTGCTGTTTCATTAATTTATCGTAATTACTTAAACTATATCTAAAGCCGGCTTTGCCGGCAGAAGGACATGAGAAGAGCGACGCAAATTTTTTATTTTTAGG
>JAYTIA010000418.1:0-4352 GCA_043732145.1 Saprospiraceae bacterium | reverse complement strand
TTTCTCTCAGATAGGAAATGCGCGAGTAAGAACGTAAATCCGGACGCATCGAGTTCATTTTATCTGCCGCAGCAACTGCTTCATTGTAGTTACCGGTTTCAACTTCCGCATCGCAGAGTAACCCGTAACCATATGAAGCAGTCGGAAAATTAATCGTCAAGTCTTTTGCGGCTTTCAAAGCATCTGCAAAATGATGTTGGGATAAAAGAATTGTTGTTTTCAAACATAGTGCTTCATAATTCACCGGCTCTTTTTCTAAAACTTGATCGGCAAGCTTTAAAGCGGCTTCATCGTAATAAGCATGATCACCGGTGACGCGACTTTCTTGTACATACGCCATGCCAAGTGCTAATTTCGATTTTAAATCGTTCGGATTTCTACGAATTTTATCAAGCAGCGTTTCAACAGCTGCTTTTGTATTAAGCCATTCACTTGTTGTGGTGATATTTTGTTTGCGTTCTTTGAGAACAGGAATCGCCGCTTTTTTTGTTTCGTAACGATTGTAAACGATACCTAATACAGAGAACAACGACACGACGAGAGTCGGATAGAGATATTTATTCATCATTTTGCTTTTGTTTTTAAATGTGTAAAAAAATTTTCTAAGTCAGATATCATTATATACGAGACGTTGCGATGTTTGGATTTTTAAATTTTATATTTCCGAATTTTCTTTTTCATTACAAAAGTTGACAATAATTTATACGTAATCATTTTTTTCATTGATCCAATATTGAATAAAATCGTCTGCAACATTTTCAGTTTTTATCAATTCGGCATTTTTTAATTCCGGTGCTTTTATGCCCTCGAATAAATTCTTTTTGGCTGTCATAATTCGCGCTTCATCCCACAGACCGGCATCAATAAAACTTTTTAAAAGCGCAGTACCGCCTTCAATAAGTAAACTACCAATGTTTTTTTCATGAAGGATAGCTAAAAGATTTTCTAATCCGAGTAAAGTATCGTAACTTTCTAAATAGAAATAAGGTGGCAAGGCATTTTTTACAGCCGTAAAAATAATTGTTTCTTGTTTTGCATTGAATATATTTAAGTCATCCGGTAATTTTTTTTCTTTATCGAAAGTAATACGCACCGGCGGTTTTCCGAAATAAAAACGATTATCCAACATCGGATTGTCCGTTAAAGCAGTTTGATGACCGACCATTATTGCATCGTTTTCGCTGCGCCATTTATGTACGAGTCGTTTTGTGGTTTCGTTTGAAATAATAGCTCTTTTTTCATGCTGTCCTATAAATCCGTCGAGCGTTTGCGCCCATTTTAAAATAATATACGGGCGATGTTTTTCAATGCGCGTAAAAAATGGATTTAAAGTTATTCTTTTTAGTATCAGAAGTTCAGCTGTCCAATCATTTTTTTGCATAATATCAACCGCAATACCGGCTGCTTTTAATTTTTCAATACTTTTACCGCCTACTTTCGGATTAGAATCTGTAATGGCAATAACTACCCGCTGAATTTTTTCTCTCAAAATTAAATCAACACAAGGCGGCGTTTTACCGTAATGAAAACAGGGTTCAAGGCTGACATAAATGGTAGAGCGTGAGAGTAAAGATTTATTTTTTTCGGAAACACTGTTCACGGCTTCTACTTCTGCGTGCGCACCGCCATAATATTTGTGAAATCCTTCACCAATAATACAGTCTTGATAAATAATAACAGCGCCTACTGCCGGATTAGGCGAAACGTTTCCGATACCAAGTTGTGCGAGTTGAAAACATCGTTTAATGTAAAAAATATCTTTTTTATTCAACAATATAATTTTATTTTTAAAGTTTTAACCAAAAAAAAAGTACACAAATGGTTAACATTCAATTATTTTTATAAATTTGCTCCATACTCATCTCACACTTGAAATAAATAAAACCGTGTTAGTAAAAATTAAATTAAAAAATGCTGAAGAGAGCGTCATTGTTGACGATTTCGTGTTTGACTTTTTGACAAATGATAAATATTTGTCGCAAATGAATTTTGTCAATAATTTGAGAAAACACTCAAGTGGTTGCGTTGTTTTTCAAAAAACTTGGAAAAAAGCTGACGGCAAAGGATATAAAACTGAAACCATTTACCTGCATAAACTTATTGCCGAAAAGTATTTAGCGCAAATGCGCACCGACATCAAAAACTTAGCCGGCACTAAAAGTACAGATAAATTGGATTGCCGTATTGAAAATTTGCAATGGCGTTCACGTTCCGTTGCGAGCCGTCAACGCAAAACAAGTTCTAATGCAGGTTATACCGGTGTTTACAGAGAGAACGGCAGGTTTCGCGCTGTTATTTCCCACAACAAAAAATCTATGCATTTAGGTATGTTCGATACTGCCGAAGAGGCGGCAGAAGCGTACAATCGAAAAAGCAAAGAGTTTTTCGGCGATGAAGGAAAAATTAATCGTATAAGACCAAAATAATTGTTGCCGATTAATAATTTTTAAAATTAACCGGCAATTTCAAGTTTTTTTAATAGATTGTAAAAGACTTCTATTTGCAAAACAAAACAACAACAATTTATTCAAACTTACAAATAAGTTTAGAATTTGCTACATTGTGTTCTCGATAAGTGTCGAGTTATACAACGCACCTGGTAATTGGTTTTCTCATATCGCTGCCTTCATACTTTTCACATATTTTTTTCGTTTTGTTTTTTAAATTTTGGTCTTAATAAGCGGTAAGTGTTTGGAAAATGATTAAAGCAAGGACAGTACTTATTTTATTTTGCATCTGTGTTATTGCATTTAATTGTGCAAAGGAGCCGGATTTAACGGGTATTACTTATAGTCCGACGCCTTATATACTGCCGCTAAGAACGCCGTCGAGTTTTCCTAAAATGATTATTCCTGCCGATAATCCTTTAACAGTCGAAGGCATTGAACTCGGGCGGCATTTATTTTACGATAAAATTTTGTCATCTAACGGAACAATGTCCTGTGGTAGTTGTCATGCACCTGCCGGTAGTTTTACGGATAATAAACGAACAAGTGCCGGTGTTTTGGGTATTCAAGGCAAACGGAGTTCGATGTCGCTCGCTAATATCGGGTTTATAAATAAAGGTTTATTTTGGGATGGACGCGTGGCAACACTTGAAGAGCAAGCACTTTTGCCGATACAAGATTCAATTGAACTGCACAATAATTGGGATCAAGTCGTCGGTAAATTAAAACAAAGCGCCACATATCCGACAATGTTTAGAAAAGCATTCGGGGTTTTAAAACCGGACGACATTACCAAAGAATTGGCAGTGAAGGCTATTGCTCAATTTGAACGCACTTTGATTAGTGATAATGCTAAAGTAGATAAAGTTTATCGGCACGAAGATTTTTTTACAGATGATGAATTTGATGGTTTGAATTTATTTTTTAACACCGCACTCGCTCCCGACGCGCAATGCGGGCATTGTCACAATTCGCCATTTTATGCAACAGACAATGATAAATATTTTAATAACGGCATAGATTCTGCCACAACTTTTAATGATTTTAAAGATCTCGGCAGAGGTGGATTTTCAAAAGTATTGAGCGATAACGGAAAATTTCGCGTACCTACTTTGCGAAATATTGAATTTTCAGCACCCTATATGCATGATGGGCGATTTAATACTTTGCAAGATGTTATTAATCATTATGCTTCAGGCGGTCATTATTCACCTAATGTTGACCCTTTTATTCCGTCAATAGGCCAAATTCATTTGACGGATGCTCAAAAACGAAAAATTTTAGCTTTCTTAACAACAATGACAGATACTAGTTTTTTAAAAAATCCGGCGTTTCAAACTCCGTATTAATTAGTTAGTAGGTGGTTAGTAGGTAGGTTATACTTTGGCACTTTAGATACGCGGTCTTTGCCGACAGAAGGACTTGAGAGGAGCCAAGCACTTTTCTTGTACGCTTTTTCGCAAAGCGAGAACAATTAGTAATAAGTTTAAAATCTAAAGTGCTAAAGTAGAACCTACTAACCAACTAATTAACCACCCAACTAATTAATTATCTTACTAACCAACCAATAACTAATAATTTATGGCAACAATCATTACAAATTCAAAAGAAAAACCATCGGGTTTTTGGGATATTTGGAACATGAGTTTCGGTTTTTTCGGTATTCAGTTCGGCTGGGCTTTGCAAATGGCAAATATGAGTCCGATTTTTGAATATCTCGGTTCAAAACCTGATGAAATTCCTATGCTGTGGCTTGCCGCACCACTTTCCGGTTTAATCATTCAACCCATCATCGGTTATATGAGTGACAGGACTTGGACACCACTCGGCAGGAGAAAGCCTTATTTTTTAATCGGTGCAATTTTAGCTTCAACGATTTTAATTTTAATGCCGAATGCGGGCAGT
>JAYTIA010000417.1:0-4353 GCA_043732145.1 Saprospiraceae bacterium | reverse complement strand
CTTCCTTATCAAAATATTTGGCGTGATTGCGACCGATTTCTGTTTGAAAATCTTTTTGAAAAGATGAAATATAATGGTGATAAGGCTGAGTCGCGGGTGCGAAATAGTAAGACTGATTGTAGCCCATCTCGTGAAAATCGGCAACAATTTGCGGCATCCATTTCTGATATTCTACCATCCGTTGTTGCGATTCAATTTGCGTCAGCCACGCCCAATCGCGATTCAAATCGAATAAATAATGATTCACGCGTCCTCCGGGCCAAGGTTCGCGGTGTTCACGCGCATCGGGATTCGGATTCGGCGTTTTGTCAGATGCCGTTAAATACCATTGCGTATAACGGTTGTAACCGTCCGGATTCACACACGGGTCAATAATAACGATTGTATTTTTTAACCATTCTTTAACATCAGTCCTATCCGGATTTACTAAATTATACAACAACGTCATTGAAGTTTCCGAACTCGCCGGTTCGTTGCCATGTACGTTCATTGAAAGCCAAACAATTGGTATATTCGGCATTTCTTCTACTTTATCCGTTAACAATCCGGCACGGTGTAAATTGCTCAAACGAATTTTTTCTAAACTCGCTAAATTTTCTTTTGAAGAAATTACTGTAAATAAAAGCGGACGATATTCATTCGTCCGACCGTATTCTTTCAATTGTACAAGTGGGGAATTGGCGGCGACATATTTATAATAGTCAACCAATAGATTATGAGGTGTGAATTGCTCGCCATATTTATAAGGTAAAAATTCTTCGGGAGAAAGTAATTTTTGTGCGTTGAGAGAAAAAAAAGAAATTAAACAGACGAATAACAGAAAAAACAAGCGATAGAACATAAATTTTAGTGAGCGTTTATTAGATGATATTTAGCTTTCGCAAAGTTAATTATTTTGTGAATAAAAAAATTAGTATTTTTGTAGTGAAAACGATTTAAAATAAATACATACTCTGATAAACAAGAAACAAAAAGCGAAGAAAATCCATTACTCGCATGACAAACTTTTCAAATCCACATTTCAATTAGCAGAAGTAGCAATAGATTGCGTTAAGTATTTATTGCCATTTGAAATTGCCAAAGAAATAAATTGCCGATATCATCGAAGTGCTGATTGCTTTTGTTGTTGAAATACGTGATGTACTTTTAAGGGAGGGCAGCCTGATTTGGTGCGTGATTTTAAGATGTAATCAATAAAGTTTTTTTATATACAACAAAAATAATTGCTCAGAGAAAACTTCTCTGAGCAATTATTTTTGAACACAATTATTAATTTTTAATTAAATCTCCGCTTTCTCTTCCCAAATTTTACATAAATGAATCAACGTTTCTACTGCTTTTTCCATGTCTTGAACAGAAATAAATTCGTGACGCGAATGAATCGCTTGCTCGCCGGCAAATAAATTCGGACACGGTAAACCCATAAACGATAGTTTTGAACCATCAGTACCGCCACGTATAAAACCTATCTTCGGCGGTAATTCGGCGCGACGAACAGCTTCTATTGCATAATCTACAATTTCCGGACGTTGATCGAGAATGGCTTTCATATTTCTGTATTGCTCGAATATGCGTACATCGGCTTTCGAGTTTGGATATTTTTTCATCACACCGGCAACTAAATTGCGCAAATAGGTGCCTTTATCTTCTAACAAATCGTCGTAAAAATCGCGGAGAATGAACATGATTTTGGCTTTTTCTAACGCACCTTCAATTTTTATGGGATGAATAAATCCTTTTTTTCTGAATGTTGATTCCGGTGACAGCATTTTGCGCGGTAAGGAATCAACTATTTGCGCCGCAATTTTAATCGCATTTTCCATTTTGCCTTTCGCATAACCCGGATGTATAGCTACACCTTGAATAGTAACCTCAGCACCATCCGCAGAAAAAGTTTCGTTTTCTATATCACCCGCACTGCCGCCATCGAGTGTGTAACCGACATCGGCATTTAATTTTTTCAAATCGACATGATCAACACCTCTACCGATTTCTTCATCTGTGGTAAATAAAATGCGAATCTTGCCGTGCTTTACATCCGGATTATTTTTGAGTTGATAAGCTAAGTCCATGATTTCTGCAACGCCGGCTTTATCATCGGCTCCGAGAAGCGTTAAACCACTTGCCGTAATAATATCGTGTCCTATTAAATATTTCAAATAGGGATAATCTTTTTGGCGAATTATCTGAGTGCTGTCGTCCGGCAAAACAATATCATCTCCTTGATAATTTTTATGTACAATCGGTTTCACATGAGTTCCACTCGCATCGGGAGCCGTATCAACGTGTGCACAAAAGCAAATCGTCGGCACATTTTTTTTTATCGAATTGGATGGGATTGTAGCATAAACGTAACCATGTTCCGTCATCTCGGCATCATGGATACCCATTGCTTTTAGTTCTTTGACGAGTAATGTACTTAAATCTTTTTGTTTTTGCGTTGATGGAGCTGTCGGAGATGCGGCATCTGCTTGTGTATCAATCTGTACATAACGTAAAAAGCGTTCGGTTGCAGTGTAATTCAGATTCATTGTATGGTATATAGTTAGGTTGTAATAGGTATGTAATTTTTATGCTTGAAAGGAACAAAAATGATATGCAAAAATACAAAAAAAATTTAATTACCGACGCTCATTCGCTAATTCTCGTTAATATATTTTCCGGATTTGATTCAGATAATTAATACATAATCAATACGCCAACTTTCACACGGTCAATTTCCAATTTTTTTGTGGAGAGCTAAAAAGGATTTGGTTTTATCCTCTGCTTAAACACAATAAAGTTAAAATAAAGTTAAGAAACAGGCAAGTGTTTAAACTATGTTGTCAAATTAAAGTCTTTTATATATTCAGGAACGTGAAATTTTTCACTTAAAATTTTTTAACAACTTTTTTATGAAATTCAAATTTGCAATCGCTTTAGCGATATCTTTTTGCTCTTTAGCCGTTATTCATGCACAAACCACACCGGCAGCAACAACGCCTGTCACGAAACCTAATGAGGTAAATGCTCGTCTGGAAAACCAACGTGACCGCATTCAACAAGGTGTTAAATCGGGTGAGTTGACTAAAAAAGAAGCAAAAAATATTAGAGGGCAAGAAAAAGGTATGCGCGCACAAGTCAAAGCTGAAAGAGCAGCAAATGGCGGAAAATTAACTAAAGATGAAAAAACACAGATTAATAAAGAGATGAATGCAGAAAGCAAAAAAATTTATCGTAAAAAACACAATGCTGCCGAAAGAAGTAATTAATTCGATTGTATTTTAGAATCAAGAAAAGGTGTTTCGATTTATTCGGGACGCCTTTCTCTTTTTTTCAAGTATCGAAGTGCTGTACTTAAAAATCTTCTACCAGAAAATAAATGACTTAAATAGATTTTGTGATATTTTTTTTGGTTATTTTTGTTTTTGAATTGAAACCCTTTTTACTTTATATCAATAAAACAATAAAAATTATGGAAGCACCTGAAGTGCCAATGGAGCATTTGAATGAAAAAATTGAAGAAGCCATACACGAACAAAGTCACGGCGCACAAGCCGAAACGGGAGGTGGCGGCATGTTGAGCAGTTGGATTGGTCGAGTCGCATTAACTACCGCGATTATCTCCGTGCTTTCTGCCATTACAAGTTTAATGGCAGGGCATTTTGAAAGTGAAGCTATGCTTGAACAAATAAAAGCATCTGATCAATGGGCATATTATCAAGCAAAAGGTATTAAATCGGAAATTTATGCGGCAAGGAATGATGTTTATGTTGCCAACGGAAAAGAACCGTCGAAAGAGATTGAAGCCAAAATAGAAAAGTATAAAGAAGAGCAAGCAGATATAAAAAAAGATGCAGATAAGGAAACAAAAATGTCGGAAGAGCATTTGCATCGCCACGTTGTTTTAGCGCGCGGTAATACGATTTTTCAAATTGCAATCGCATTGGCTGCTATCGGCATTCTTACGAGGCAAAAAATTTTGTGGTATGTGAGTATGGCAATGGCGTGTGTGGGTATTTTCTTTTTAATACAAGGCATAATTTAAAAGTTGACAGTTGAAGTTTTTTACTATCAATTGTTAACTGACTAAACTGTCAACTGTCAACTGTCAACTGATTAAACTGTAAGTCATTAATTATTAGGAATCAACAATTCAATATCCGTGTAACGAATATTGAATTGTTCGCTCAAATATTTATTCGTCAAAGTACCTTTGAAAATATAAATACCATTCATTAAGCCGGGACTTTGTGTGATTAAATTGTAAAAACCATTTGTCTGCTCACTTTTTAACAACAGCGGCATCAAAATATGACTGATGGCATTTGATGCAGTACGTGGTACGCGTGAAGCAATATTCGGTACACAATA
>JAYTIA010000416.1:0-4353 GCA_043732145.1 Saprospiraceae bacterium | reverse complement strand
TAGCACAATTGTTCGACACGAACATAGCAAAAGTTTCTGCCACTTTGGGTTGGGAGCAAGAATACTTTTTGATGGACGAAGCTTTGTATAACTTGCGTCCGGATTTAATTTTAACAGGCAGAACTTTGGTGGGTAAACTACCGGCGAAACACCAAAACTTGGAAGATCATTATTTCGGTTCTATTCCTGAACGCATTTATGCTTTCATGCGCGACGTAGAAACTGAAGCGCACAAATTAAGTATTCCATTACGTACGCGTCACAACGAAGTGGCACCTGCACAATACGAATTTGCGCCGATGTTTGAAGAAATTAACGTCGCTGTTGACCACAATAATTTATTGATGGATTTAATGGAGCGCGTTGCACGTCGTCATAAATTAGTAGCATTATTCCACGAAAAACCATTTGCAGGTGTAAACGGATCAGGTAAACATAATAACTGGTCATTGGGAACAAATACCGGCAAAAATTTATTGTCTCCGGGTAAAGAACCGGGTAAGAACTTAATGTTTTTAACCTTCTTTGTCAATACAATTCGCGCCGTACACGAACACGCCGATTTAATTCGCGCTTCGATTGCTACAGCAAATAACGATCACCGTTTAGGTGCTAACGAAGCACCGCCGGCAATCATTTCTGCTTATTTGGGCGATACGATGTCAAAATTGTTGAATGACTTAGATAGAAAAGGTGCATCTGATGCAACGGGTGTTAAAACTGCTTTAGATTTAGTAGAAAAAATTCCATTAATTGAAAAAGATACAACCGATCGCAATCGTACTTCGCCTTTTGCATTCACTGGCAATAAATTTGAAATTCGCGCTGTAGGTTCTTCGCAAAACTGCGGTGGTCCGATGACAGTAATGAATACTATTGTAGCTGCGCAGTTAGTGAAATTTAAAACGGAAGTAGATAAATTAATGGCGGCAGGAAAAGCAAAAGAAGAAGCTATTCTTTCTGTGGTTATCCGCTACATTCGCGAATCGAAAAAAGTACGTTTTGAGGGCAACGGTTACAGTCAAGAATGGAAAGAAGAAGCAGAAAAACGCGGCTTAAATAATTTCACGACAACACCGGAAGCTCTGAAAGCCTACTCTACAAGAAAAGCAATTGATTTATTTTCAAGTACAGGTGTATTTTCTAAAAAAGAATTACACGCTTTTCAAGAAGTTCAATACCACAATTACGTTTCTAAAATCCAAATTGAAAGTCGTACTTTGGGTGAAATGACGGCGAGCTTAATTATTCCGTCGGCTATTTCTTATCAAAAAAAATTAGCCGACAATATAGCGCAATTAAAAAATATTGGTTTATCTGCCGACAGTTACGCCGTACAATTAGAAATTGTTGAAGCAATTAGTACAGCGATTACTGCTGCCGCACATACGGTTAAGCACATGACAGAAGTGCGCAGAAAAGTAAACGAACTTGATTCTATCGAAGTGCAAGCGGAAGGTTACTGCAACGAAATAAAACCATTGATGGAAAGTATTCGCACACACTGCGATCGCTTAGAATATTTGGTAGAAGACGCTGCTTGGCCTTTACCGAAATACCGCGAAATGTTTTATATCAGATAAGTTAGTGATTAGTGAGTACTTAAAAATTATTTTTAATTCTTAATTAAAAAAGGCATACCGATTTATTTAGGTGCGCCTTTTTTCTTTTTTTAAATTTAAACCCGTATTTATAAATCAAAAAGCGTAATTTTGTTTTGATTTTTTTAAGACCCATTTCTCATTAAATACATAAGATCATGTTTCCTGTTTTAGCTATCCTCATTGTTGGATTTTTATTTTTATCGGTCGTCACCGTTCAACAAGGTTCGGTTGCCGTTATTACTTCATTCGGAAAATACCGCCGCATTATGCGTACCGGTTTGGGATTTAAAATTCCTTTCGTAGAAGATATTTACAAACGTATTTCAACACAAAACCGCTCGGTTGAAATTGAATTTCAAGCAATCACTTCTGACCAAGCCAATGTGCATTTCAAAGCTCTGATTTTATACGCTGTAAAAGATGAAACGGAAGATGCGGTCATGCGTGCTGCGTTCAAATTTGTGAACGAGGCAAATTTTATGCAATCACTTATTCGTTCCGTCGAAGGTTCAGTGCGCGGTTATGTAGCCACACGCAAACAATCGGAAGTTTTGAGTTTGCGCCGCGAAATTGTACACGATGTAAAAGATCAACTCGATCATGTACTCGAAGATTGGGGTTATCACCTCATTGATTTGCAACTCAATGATATTACTTTCGATGAAGAAATTACGCGCTCGATGGCAAAAGTTGTTGCATCCAATAATTTAAAAGCGGCTGCCGAAAATGAAGGTCAAGCTTTACTCATCACAAAAACAAAATCTGCGGAAGCATCCGGTAATGCCATAAAAATTGAAGCAGAAGCAGAAAAAATTGCGGCGCAATTTCGTGGCGAAGGTGTCGCGCTTTTTAGAAAAGAAGTCGCGCATGGTATGGCAGAAGCCGCAAAAGAATTAGAAGATGCTAAAATGGATTCATCTATTCTGATGTTTGCAATGTGGACAGAAGCGATTAAAAATTTTGCAGAACAAGGCAAAGGCAATGTCATTTTCTTAGACGGCTCTACTGATGGTTTTCAAAAAACCATGAAAGAAATGATGGCGATGAATCAACTTTCTAAGTAGTTATTGGTTTTGTATTTATCAGTTAATTTGTTTTTAACTACTTGCTTATCAAATTGTGGTTTCAATTATGCAGGGACAGGTCGCGATCTGTCCCTGCATAATTGAAACCACATACGTTCTTTTATTAAAAAATATTTGATGAATTCAATTGAAAAAAAAGCAGAAGCATTTGTGCGTTTACTCAATATTATGGACGAATTGCGCGAAAAATGTCCATGGGATAAAAAACAAACGTTTGAAACGTTGCGTAATTTAACCATCGAAGAAACTTATGAGTTAGCAGATGCCATCAGCGAAAAAGATTTGAACGGCATCAAAGAAGAAACCGGCGATTTATTTCTGCATTTAGTTTTTTATGCTAAAATGGGTGAAGAACAAACCGCTTTCGATGTAGCCGACGTTTTGAATAGTGTTTGCGACAAACTTATTCACCGTCATCCGCATATTTACGGCGATGTGGTTGTTAATGGCGAGGAAGATGTGTTGCGCAACTGGGAAAAATTAAAACTTAAAGAAGGAAAAAAAAGTGTGCTACAAGGCGTTCCTAAATCTTTACCGGCGACGATTAAAGCGATGCGGATGCAGGAAAAAGCAGCAAAAATCGGTTTCGATTGGGAAACAAAAGAACAAGTATGGGATAAAGTAGTAGAAGAAATTTCTGAATTGAAAGAAACCCTTCACGAAACGCAACAACGCAAAGAAGACGAATTTGGCGATGTAATGTTCGCACTTATCAATTACGCGCGTTTCATTGGCGTTGATCCGGAATCGGCATTGGAAAGCACGAACAGAAAATTTAAAAAACGTTTTGAATATATTGAAACACATGCACTCAAACCACTCGATGCAATGAGTTTATCTGAAATGGATGCGTTATGGAATGAAGCTAAGAAATTACAAAAATTATCAAACTAAGGACATGAATACCATTGCACTCATCGTAATTCATTCTGCGTGATATTTGCGTGATAAATGCTGTATACCTTTGCCTCATAAAAATATTTTCAACATGAAATTCATATTATTTTCTGTTTTCACAGCAATTTTAGCTTGTAATGCGACTACTCCAAATGGTACGCAACAAGCAAATTCAGCTACATCCACTACTCTTACGGAAAAAATGTCGGAACCGGAAATACCGTCTGATACAATTAAAAAAATAATAAAAACTCCGGACGAATGGCGCAAACAACTGGGCGACGGTTTGGCTTTTAATGTTTTACGCGAAAAAGGAACTGAACGTGCTTTTTCCGGAAAATATGTTGACAATCATGAAAAAGGCACTTATTATTGTGCGGCTTGTAATTTACCGTTGTTTAAAAGCACAACAAAATTTGAATCCGGCACAGGTTGGCCTTCTTTTTTTCAACCCATTAGCAAAAATAATGTCGCTGAAATAGTTGACACCAGTTACGGTATGTCGCGTACAGAAGTAGAATGTGCGCGTTGCGGTGGACACTTAGGTCATGTTTTTGAGGACGGACCTAAACCGACAGGTTTGCGTTATTGTATGAATTCGGTGTCGTTAAATTTTATTGCGGATAAAAAATAAAGAATGAAAAATGAGTAGTGTATAAAAACAAGGGCTGCCTCGTAATGAAGCAGCCCTTTTGTTTTCTCTCAGCCTTAAGTACTCGGTTGTAAAAACTTTCTCAGGATATGTTGTTTGTTGAAAAAAACCAAAC
>JAYTIA010000415.1:0-1572 GCA_043732145.1 Saprospiraceae bacterium | reverse complement strand
GTTCTATTGCTTATCACTTTCAAGACATTTTAAAAATGGCGTTACAAGAACACGATTTAAAACTCGGTATCGTTGTTCAAAAACCCATTGATAATTTGGTGGAGTTTCATTTAAAAAATATAGACACGTTATAATGGTTATCGGTTATCGGTTATTAGTTGTTGGTTACACATTTTTAAACGGATAATCAATTAACCAATAACCGATAACCAATAACCATTCATTTTAATTATGAATACAGTAAAGAAAATAAAACGCATTGCAGTATTTACTTCTGGCGGAGATGCGCCCGGTATGAATGCAGCTATCAGAGCAGTAGTACGCACCGGCACCTATCATGGTTTACACGTGTACGGCATTGAACGCGGTTATGAGGGAATGATAAACGGAAAAATAAAAAGGTTAGAAACAAACGATGTCGGTAATATCATTCATCGCGGCGGTACTATGCTGAAAACAGCGCGTTCGAAAGAGTTTATGACACCGGAAGGCAGAGCGAAAGCACACGACGTTTTAAAAGCAAATGATATTGATGCGTGTATAGCCATCGGCGGGAATGGTACTTTTACGGGAGCAGATATTTTTTCGAAAGAATACGGTACGCCCTTTATCGGCGTTCCCGGTACGATTGATAATGACTTATATGGTTCCGATTTAACAATCGGTTTTGATACAGCAATTAATACAGCAATGGAAGCCGCCGATAAAATTCGGGATACTGCCGATTCCCACAACCGTTTATTCATTATTGAAGTGATGGGTCGCCACGCCGGTTTTATTGCTTTACACTCTGCTATCGGAAGTGGTGCCGGTGGTGTTTTAATTCCTGAAAGACCCGATGCATTTGAAAATTTGATCGAAAATTTAAAAAAATCGGCTAAACGCGGCAAACATTTCAGTTTGGTAGTTGTAGCAGAAGGTAATCAATACGGCGGAGCAGATGCAGTAGCCAAAAAAATAAAAGAAAATTTTGATTATTACGATACGAAAGTAGCAATTATCGGACACTTACAACGCGGCGGTTCTCCGACTTGTATTGATCGCGTTTTAGCAAGCCGTCTTGGTTATGAAGCTGTTGAAGCACTGCTTCGTGGCGAAGAAAATGTGATGGTGGGTGTTTTGAATAATCAAATTACGCTGACACCTTTACACGACGCGATTACAAAACATAAAGAAGTGAACAGTGAACTTTTGCGCATGGCGCATATTTTAGCACTTTGATTTATAAGTTTTATATTTTAGAACCAACCTTATTTTTTATGACAACTACAAACACATTTTTATGGTTGTGCTTGCTTTTGATACCATTTAATATGCCGGCGCAAAACAAAACCGGTATTTTCGATATTAACGAAGATATTGGTAATCCCGTTATTAAAGGCACCGGATCGTACAATGAGGCAACACAAGAATACACGATTGCAGGTGCCGGTTCAACCATGTGGTACAATGCCGATCAATTTCATTTTCTTGCGAAAAAAATCACGGGTGATTTTACAATCTCCGCAACTGTTCGGTTTATCGGCAAAGGTGTTGAGGCACATCGCAAAATCGGTATCATGGCGAGAAATG
>JAYTIA010000414.1:0-4372 GCA_043732145.1 Saprospiraceae bacterium | reverse complement strand
ACGCGATCCGGCACCGAAATCAGTTACTTCAATCGTGTTTTTATTCAACAACAGATTTTGTCTTAAAATTTCTGCGCGTTTGAATACATAAAAAATTCTGTCATCTTCCAACACCTCTTCCGTAAATGTATAAACAAATGGGGAGTGTATGCGATAACGCGTATCGGCAGACCAATAAAATTTAAGAAATTGAAAAGCAGTAAATATCAATTGTTAGTGGTTAGTTTTTAATTACTAATTTGGTGCGAAAATACTTTATTTTTAATGCGCTTTTAATATTTTTTTAGACTTTTGTGTCGTAATAACTTAATACTTAAATCGTTTTAAGGTTAAAATAAAAATCAACTACCGCTCTACATATGTCCAATATTAAATTTTTTAGCCTGTCTTTATTCTTTTTGCTTATTTCTTGTGAAGTTTATTCACAAGCCTATGGCACAGCTATCGGATTGCGCGTTGGCGACGGTATAGGTGTAACGCTTCAACAACAAATACAATTACACACAACAATCGAAGCTATTCTTCAATCTTCGGGCGAAACTAAAAAAGATGTAACTTTGTCTTTATTAGGCGAGCAACATCATAATATTTTATTCAAAGGTTTTAATTTTTATACCGGTGGCGGTTTATATTATACTTGGATACAGCAGGATAGTAATTTAAAAGTGCAGCCCGGAAATCCGTTGGGCATCACCGGCATCGTCGGACTTGAAATAAAACTCGGCAAATTAGTTTTTTCAACCGATGTTAAACCAAGTTTGCGTATCGCCGGCGACGGCGGCAAAACTTTTGAATGGCATACCGGAATTTCTGTACGCTATGTAATCGCAGATCGTTTTTTTAGAAACGACGGATGGATGTTTTGGAAAAAGAAGAAAAAAAAATATTCTCTGTAATTAACAACTAAAAATTGAAAATAGAAGCCTACCAAGTAGCAGAATCTTTAAACATAAAAAAATTACGTACTGAATTAAAAGCAGACTTACATTCCGGTAATATCTCCGAACTTTTTTATTATTTTGCGGAACAAGATCGTTATGTTTATATTTTCGATTACGGCGTCATCGTTTTTGCCAATTACGATGAGATTGCTAAAAGTGAATTATTGCGTTTCGTCCGTGCTTATTCAGACGATTGGTTAGAAAATGGAGAGATTAACGAAACTTATTCCATTGAAGTAGATGACCGACTGACGAAAAGCGTTGTAAAAAATGATAGCGTTTTAGTAAAATCTTTGAACCCCTCTATGATTGGTATCGTAATGCTCAACACCGGTCAATCTGTTGCTTTAGAATTTTATGAAAACAGAACGGAAGAAATGTTGAACGCCATAAAAAAATATACTCATGAGTTAGAAAGAAAAGGTAGATTGAATGTTTCTAAAACCAAACTCTTAAAATTTATCGGCGGTGTTTTGAATACGAGAAACAGTATTGTGAACAATCTATACATTCTCGATGACCCGAATTTGGTTTGGGACGATGAAGAACTCAATAATCTTAACCGCAGTTTAAAATTAAATTTCGATACTTTTTCGCGTTTCAAAGATATTGATTATCGTTTGCAAATCGTAGAAAACAATTTGCGTTTGTTCACCGATGTTTTAAATCAAAGAGAAGGAACGGTATTGGAGTGGGTCGTGATTATTCTTATTTTTATTGAAATTGTAAATACGATTTTTTTTAGACACTAAGACCATCAGTCATTTTGTCGTTCGGATTTTACGAAACAAGACACACTGTCAGAAAAAAAGTAACGGCATCAAAATTGAATGAGTAGATATGTTAGTTGTTAAGCAATTTCAACTAACTATTAATAATTAACAACTATTCAATTATTATCATGAAAACCGAATTATCAATTCCGAAGGAATTATTAGCCAATATAGATTTTATGAACACCGTTAATGGTGGTATGTCTTTTGTCACTATTAATGCTAAGCAAGAAGAAGAAGGTTATCGTTTAAATTTAAAAGCTCCGGGGTTTGACACCGATAAAATAAAAATAGAAACAAAAGATAATCGTTTTACCATGTCCTACCCGATTCCGGTTTTGGATGGAGAAGCAGAAATGCCTTATTTTTTCGTCAATTTTCCATTAGACCCAAAAGTTGATGTTAAAGAAATTTCGGCACGTCGTAAAAAAGATGATTCAATCTCTTTGCTTGCACCATTTAAAGGTTTTGGGGGCAACGAAAACGATCGAGAGATTTATATCGAAAAGTATTAAGCCCTTTACTGTCCATGCCTTATAAATTATAAATTATAGTTTCGATTGAAATTCTCAATTCAAAGCAAATAGAGTTGCAAAGTTTTTTATTACTTTGCGACTCTTTTATTTTTTTAATACTTATATTGATATGGTTCTTAGAAATAGACTATTAATTTTATAACCAATAACTAATAAATTGACTGACGTAATCAAACTTCTACCGGACAATATCGCCAATCAAATCGCTGCGGGCGAAGTGATTCAGAGACCGGCTTCTGCAGTTAAAGAACTCATGGAAAATGCGATTGATTCCGGTGCAAGTTCAGTTAAATTAGTTTTAAAAGATGCCGGCAAAGTTTTAATTCAAGTCATTGATGATGGTTGCGGCATGAGTTTTACCGATGCACGTTTAAGTTTTGAGCGTCATGCGACATCAAAAATAAGCACTGCAAATGATTTATTTCAAATTCGAACGATGGGTTTTCGTGGAGAAGCGTTAGCATCTATTGCCGCGATTGCACAAGTGGAAATGCGTTCGCGCAGAAGAACGGATGAACTCGGAACGCGCATTATTATCGAAGGATTTGAATTAAAAGAACATGAATTAGAAGCGTCGCCTATCGGCACACAGTTTTCTGTTAAAAATCTTTTTTTCAATGTGCCGGCGCGTCGAAATTTTTTAAAATCTAATGCTGTTGAGTTGCGCCATATTTTCGACGAGTTTGAGCGTATTGCGATTGCTTATCCGAGTATATTTTTTTCGTTGCACCATAATGGGCAAGAAATTTTTCATTTACCAGGCGGCAATTTGCGTCAACGACTCGTCGGAATTTTTGGAAAGGATACAAATAAAAAATTAGTACCGGTTGCTGAAAATACGGACGCCTTGGATATTTCCGGTTTTGTCGGCAAACCCGAATTTGCAAAAAAAACGCGTGGCGAACAGTTTTTTTTCGTCAATAATCGATTTATAAAAAGCAGTTACTTGCACCATGCCGTCGTCAGTGCTTTTGAAGATATTTTGCCGAAAGAGACTTTTCCGATGTATGTTTTGTTTCTCGAAATTGATCCGGCAAAAATTGACGTGAACGTACATCCAACGAAACAAGAAATAAAATTTGAAGATGAACGCTTAGTTTATCACTATTTAAAAGTCGCTGTGCGTCATGCACTCGGCACAAATGCCGTCACACCCTCTCTTGATTTTGAATCAGATACAGGTCTAATCCGATTAATGAATAATGAACAACAAACATCGAACAATGAAAAACTGATAACAGGCAATATAGAACCGGCAACCGATTGGTCATCATTTCAAAAACCTATTTCACCGAATGTTGACAAATCAAATTTGCATCATTGGCAAAAATTGTATGAAGGTATTGCCGATATAAAGTTTGAAAATGATAGGGAATTTATTGACGACGGACTTATTAACGTTGGACTTACTGACGTTGGACTTTCAGACCTATTTTCCGTAAATTCATCATCAGTAAGTCCATCATTAACGTTTCAAATTCACAATACCTATATTATTGCGCACACAGCGTCCGGATTTCTTCTAATTGATCAACAAGCAGCGAGTGAACGGATTTGTTATGAACGTTTTCTTGAAAAATTATCTGTCAATAAACCTGCCACACAAACAACTTTATTTCCGACAACAGTGCGTTTCGGTATTGCTGACAGTGAATTATTAAAAGTAATTTTGCCAGATATTAATCAATTGGGTTTTGATGTACAGATTTTCGGCAGCGATACTTTTGTTGTCCACGGTTTACCCGCAGATTGGCAAGGTATTTCCGATGAACAAAAAGCATTGGAAAATTTATTAGAGCAATATAAAAATGATGTGGCATTTTCGTTGAATACACCCGAACGATTGGCAGCTTCCATGTCGCGCAGTGTTGCCGTCAAACGCGGAAAATACTTGAATCAAGAAGAAATGCAAATTATTGTGGAAGGACTTTTTACTTGCGCAATGCCTTATACAAGTCCGAGCAATAAAAAATGTTTTATTTTTTATGATTTGGAAACATTAAATAAAAATTTTTTGAATTAATTATTATCTATTGCAGGTTATTGGTTATCCGTTATCGGTTATCCGTTACACTTTATAGTGAATCCGATTTACGATAACCGATAACCGATAACGAATAAC
>JAYTIA010000413.1:0-4379 GCA_043732145.1 Saprospiraceae bacterium | reverse complement strand
AACCTGCCCAATGTTTGTGAAAAACTTTTTTTTGATGCGCTATTGCATCGTCGTATAATTTGAAGATAGTTTCAATGTCTTCGATTGTGCTGTTGATGATTTTCAGGCTCATCTTTTACCGGCTTCGGGAGTTATAAGTGAATAAACACTCACGTCGAAAAATTTTTCTTCGTGAAAAAAATAATCTTTAAAATAGGCTTCTTTGACAAATTTATTTTTCTCTAAAAGTTTTGAGGATGGAAAATTACGCGCATTAACAACCGCTTCAATAGAATGTAATTTCAAATTTTTGAAACCGTAATCAAGAACAGGTTGCATCGCTTCGTGCATAATACCTTTCAAATGATGCGTCGTATCAAGTAAGTAACCAATTTCTGCTCTATGATTTTCGGGATAAACATTAACGTAACCAATTGTGCCGATAAGTTTGCCGTTAGCTTTCAAATAAATTCCCCAATTAATGCGTTCATTTTTTTTCAAACCTTCATCTGCTTTTTCGATAAGCAGCTTTACATCGTCCATATTTTTCGCTAACGGACGCGCTATATAATTCATGATATTTTTATTAGAACGCAATTTGAAAAAATCTTCAAAATCCGGTTCGGTTATCTGTTTTAAAATCAAACGGTCTGTCGAAAGATCGGGGAAGGGGTTAAAATTTATTTTTAGCATAAGAAATGAAAGACAAAGTAGGATGAAGGGCAAAGATAGCTGATAATTTCATTTTTGCCTTCTACGCTTCATCCTATTTTATTAATTTCAAAGCAATATCCAAACGTTGTGCCGCATTGTCCCAATTAATAATATTAAAAAGTGCGTCAACAAAATCTGTGCGTTTGTTTTTGTATTTTAAATAGTAGGCGTGTTCCCAAACATCAATTACAAGTAGCGGAATAACCCCCCACTGCGTAAGTTTTTCATGATTTTCGCATTGTAATACAACAAGACTATCTGAATAAGGTTGATAACCGAGAATGCCCCAACCATTTCCATCCACATTTTTTGCAGTGCCGGCAATATACGTTTTGAGTTTATCGTAACTGCCAAAACTTTTTTCGATACGTTTAAGTAATTCGCCGGACGGATCTGTTTTTTTATTCGTCAAATTTGTCCAAAAAATAGAATGCAGTACGTGCGATGAAAAATGAAACGCTAATTTTTTTGTCCAAAAGTCAACAGTTTCCATTGTATTATCGTCCATCGCTTTTTTTATCATCGCTAAATCTTTATTCGCCAATTTCACCGCACCGCCGTGATGAAAAGTATAATGCAAGTGCATCGTTTCGGCATCCATATATGGTTCTAAAAAATTTTCTGTATAAGGTAGAGCTTGATGCACGAAATTACCATTGGCATCGGTAAGTTTATCAATATTACCGTCGTTTATAGATGCTGCGAACACGGAAGTGTTAGGTAAAATAGTAGCACCGCCGAGAATTAAAGATGATGAGAGAAAATTTTTACGATTCATGATTTTAAAATGTTTTTATCAACAAACCTAAAATTGCCGCAATCAAGATAATATACGGCTCACGCATTTTTTTTATGCAAATTAAAGCTAAAATAGTGGTAATTGCAATTAAAGTTGTAGGAATATCTTCGATGCTACGTTTCGCAATAATAATGACAGCCCCGACTAACGCACCGACTACGGCAGCAGTAACGCCATCAACAAATGCTTTTATGGATTTATTTTTTGCAATTTTAGTAAAATGCGGTGCAGCGATGATAGTGATGAGATAACACGGCAAAAAAGTTGCCAACGCAGCAACACAAGCACCCGGAAAACCGGCAACCAAATAACCCATAAATCCGGTCGTAATCACTACCGGACCCGGCGTTATCATCGCAACAGCAATAGCATCTACAAATTGTTTTTCGTTGAGCCAATGATATTGTTCAACAACGCCACCATGTAAAAAAGGTACAATAGCTAATCCCGAACCAAAAACAAATGCGCCGGCTTTTGTGAAAAACCACGCGATGCGTGAAAGTGTACCTGGTTCAAATTGCCAAAATCCAATTTGCAAAAAAAATAAAACTGAATTAATATTTGGCGCAGTGCCTGTTTTTTTAAGCCATTCCGGTGGTGATTTATAAAACATATAAATTAACCCTGCGCATACAAATAATAAAACATACTCCGATTGCGTAACGATGGTAATGCCGGCTGAGATGAAATAAAAAAGCCATAGCAACCAATTGTCTTGAAAAGATTTCAAGTTAAATTTTCCGATGGACTTCACCGTCAATTTATAACTACTGATGGCAATGATACCAATAACGGCAGCACCTACGCCGTAAAACACGGCTTGCATCCAAGACAGTCCGCCGTAAAGTTTGTACGCAATGCCCAACAGAACTACCATAATAAATGAAGGCAAAACAAAAGCAAGTCCGCAAAGTGTAGCACCTAATATGCCGTAATGCACATAACCCAGATAAATACACAACTGCGTCGCCATCGGACCCGGTGCCAATTGCGCCAACGCCAAACCATTTTTGTATTCTTCTTCTGAAATCCATTGTGTCCGTTCTACTAAATCGGTGTGCATATAACCTGCCAGTGCAACCGGTCCGCCAAAGCCGGTGTAACCGAGTTTTAGAAAATAAATGAGAATGTCTATTAGATTGTAGGTGGGCATGAATTAAAAAGGTGGGTGTAAATTGGCCGCGTGTAAAACCCGTCGAATGTTTATCAAGCGTTGTCTAATTAATTTTAGTCGGTTGATTGTACTTCTTACCTATGATTATTGAATAACTCTAAGAAATAAAATTCAATACTAATACCTCTTAACTCTATTTCATCAAGAATTTCTTGTTCTTTGTTTTTCGGCAAATTGATTGTAATAGCCATTTTATTGTTTAATATTGAACTAATAAAAAAATCTTACAGCAAATTTAAGGGTAATTTAAAATTGTTGTAAGATTTTTTTTGTATTATCTTCATCCTAACTCACTGTACTTTAAAATTATAGGTAATTAAACCGCAAGTTTTAGCCGCATCCCCCGGAGTGAAATGATATTGTTCCGCGTTGCGCACGGCAGCATCAATTAAATCTTGATTGTTTGTAGTAGAACCACTTGCTTGATAATTGGCGGTGAGTACATTGCCATCGGCATCAATACAAACGCGCAGCACAACTTTTCCTGCATTTTGAGAGTTTTCTTGCAATCTTGGTGCAGAGCGCACACCACGACTACCAAAACCCTCAGCTTTTCCCGGACCGCGACCCATACCTTCTAATGCAGAATTATTCGGATCGCCGTCGCGTTGACCTTGATTACCGGGTGTGCCTGTATTACCACGTCCTGTTCCTGTTCCGCCGCCGCCGTTTGTTCCGCCGTTACTGCCATTACCATATTTACCTTTAAATTTATCTTTTATGGCTTGTTGTCTGGCTGCTTCGTCGGCAGCAGCTTGAGCTTTGGCTGCTGCTTCGGCACGTGCCGCATTTTCTTGTTGTTGTTTTTGTCGTGCTGCCTGTTGTTGCTGATATTTTTCTTCTTCTACTTTTTTTCGCGCTTCAGCTTGTTGTTGTCTGATGATGGCGGCATTCGGGTCTTCGGTAGTTTCTACTTTGCGTGGCGGTGAAGTCGGTGCGGGTGCCGGTTTATCTATTACCGGTGGTTTGGATTGTACCGGCACATTCACAGGTGGCGGTGGCGGATCGGCTTTGGGTTGCGGTGCTAAATTGCCGGCATTCGGATCCGGTTTACCGGGTGAAGGATTACTGCCCCTGCCTTGATTAGGCAAACCGAGCATGGCACCGCCGCCGATTAAATCTTTCGGCAACTCTACTTGAATGGGTGGTGCTATTGGTGCAATCAGTTTATGTCCGAACGGCATAAAAAATAACCCGACAATGAGGAGTGTGTGTAATGAAAGACTAACGAGTGTTCCTTTTCTTTCATTTTCTGCTTCTTCGCGCAGATGCGCTTGAGATATATTATCCATGATTAGTATTTAGATACTGGGTATTAGTTATTAGGAATTTTTTTTGAGAATAATACCTAATACCTATTACCTATTTTTATTCTGAATCCGCATGTAGCACAGCAGTTATACCTAATGTTTGCGTTAAATCTAAAATTTGCACGACAAATTGGACAGGTGCTTTAGTGTCCGGCGATACGGTTACTATATAATCATTTTTTTTAGCTTTATTGGCTGCCAAGAAAGGTTTTATTTTTGCTAAAGTAGTAGTGATACCATTGACGATGAATCCGCCACTCGCTGTAATACCAATATCATCGTGGCGTTCATTGGTCATCACAACTTTTTTTGCTGTTTTCGGACTGCCGGGTAAACTCAAGTTTAAAGCACTCGGATGTACCAATGTCGAAACCATCATAAAAAATATCAATAAAATGAAGAT
>JAYTIA010000412.1:0-4383 GCA_043732145.1 Saprospiraceae bacterium | reverse complement strand
TTCATTGCCAAATATAACAAATAGATTGTCTGAAAAAGTAAGTTTATTGGTTTCAATATTCCATTGCCACAAACCAAATTGCCCAATTTTTTCCGCTTGCTTCATAGATTCTGTCGAAATAATTAATCCGGCATTGGTTATGTTCAACATTTCTAAATCTCGAATAATTTTTATGTAAGCAAGCAGCATCATTATTATTGTGAGCAGTAGAAAACAGGTAATAAAAAGTGGCGTTAGCGATTTAGTATTTTGATATTTTTTTTGGCGTTCTTCCAATAAAGTATTTTCTGCATCAATCATTTTAGCAGCTTTAATACGAATTTCATCCATCTTATCTTTACCTTGTATCAAAGTGTTTCTAAGTCCGATGGTATTTGTTTCTGTGCGAGAAATAAATGATAAAGACTTTTGCAATAAAATAAAACGCGTATTAATTAAGTCGTAAAGCTTATTTAAATTCTTTCGTTGTTGCGGATTATCCGTCGTTAAAATTTTTAGAGCATTATAACTTTGATTTACTTTATCCAACGCACCGATATAAGGTTCAAGAAAAACGGAATCACGTGTAATTATGAAACCGCGTTGCCCTGTCTCTGCATCTTTTGTATAAGACAACATTTTACTTAATTCGTTATTCACCTCATGTGTATGTATCACCCAACTCGTTGAATTATTGAGTTCAACAGTATGTCTATAGGAAATTGCTGAAAGAAAAAGTAAGACAAATAAGAAAAGGACAAAAACCAGTTTATAAAATAAGGAGGACTTAATATAGGGTTGAAGATTTTGTAAATTCATTTGTCATAGCGATTTATTAAATACTCAATAAAAAATTATCTCTATTCAAACCCGAAGTTTGGTATTGCCAATTGATAGTAATGACTTGGGATAATACTTTTTTAAGTGCGTTAAAGTCGCTTGGTTTTTTTATGTACACATTCGCACCTTTCACAAAAGTATTTTCAATATCCGATTCGGAACCGGAGGTAGAATATATGGCAATAGCAATATTTTTCAAATGTTGCATGGCTTTAATATCGATTAAACAATCCACACCGGATTTGCAAGGCATATTCAAGTCAAGAAAAAGAATATCCGGCACCTTCACACCAGGTTGCGATAGGTAATCAATTAATGCTTGCCCGTCATTAACAATGTGTACCGAAGTTTTTATTTTTAATTCTTCCAAAGCTTCTCTGAAAAAATTGCGGTCATCTTCATCGTCATCGGCAAGTAAAACACGAATAGGCGATTTTGTCATTATGTATGTGTGATGGTGGATGTGTGATTATAAAATTAGTTATGTCCTATTAAGCCGAAGCCCGTTTTTTATTAATGATGCGCTGAAAGACTGAAGGCGTAATCCCCGTTACATTTTTAAATTGTTTACAAAAATGTGCTACGCTGCTGTAATTAAGCTTCCAAGTAATTTCACTGATAGTCAGTTGGCTATTTACAATCAGTTGTTTGGCGTGTTCTATTTTTTGCAAAATTATGTAATTTTCAATAGACGTGTATGTTATTTCCGAAAAAACATTTGCCAAGTAGCCGTAACTATGGTTGAGTTTAGTTGCCAAGTGCGCTGAGATGGTTGTATTTGGTAATTTGTCTTCAATATAAATCATTTCTGTAATGGCATCTTTTATTTTTTGCACCAAAACATTTTTTAAATTTTCTACTATTTCAAGACCGTAACTATTCAAACCTAAGCTCAATTGTTGCAACATTTCAGCTGAACAAGGTTCTTGTATTTCCACTTCGTTGAAACTTTTTAAAGTATATCTTAAATCTAATTTATCTAATTGCTCTTGCAAAATTTTTTTGCAAGCCGTCGGCATATCATATTTAATGAGAAGATTCATTGTGTTACTTTTTTAGATATAATCCGGTGATGCTACATCACACGTGATTCCGACAAGCGGTTCTCTGTTAAAAATAACAGCAAATATAATACACACAAAGAATAACTCAAGAAAATGAACGATTTTTTTAAAAAAGATTAAACTGCTTGCTTTTTTGGTTTCAACTTAGTAAAAGTAAATCGCGAAGTCGTCGGTACAGTATTGCCCAACAAAAAACCGAGCGGTTTAAGTGGTTCAACGTGGTCACAAATAACTTTAATAATTGCGGTTAACGGAATGGATAAAAACATACCCGCTATACCCCATAAAGCATTGCCGGCAAGTACTGCAATAACAGAAATAAGCGCGTTGATTTTTACTTTTGAAGCCACAACTTTCGGAATGATTAAATGATTATCTACAAATTGAATAAGCAGATAAGCACCTAATACAAGTAAAGCATACGACGGCGATTTTGTAACAAGTGCCATCACCATAGGTAAAGCAACCGCTATAATGCCGCCAATATAAGGAATTACATTTAAAACGGCACCGATAACGCCTATTAAAATAGCAGATTCAATACCAAGCAGCAATAAACTCGCCGAGTTTAACGTGGCTATGATACAAGCTTCCAACAGCAAACCCACCAAATAACTTTGAATAATGATTTTAATAGCTTTCAAAATGTCATTGACTTCACCTTGATTGTTTGTGCTGAAAAGTTTGTGAACAAATTCAATTAATAAAGGACGATAATAGAGAATCATAAAAACATAAACCGGAATCAAGAACATCACGATAAGTACACTTCCGGTATTAAGTATGGTTTGAGCGACAACAGTACCGGTTTTACTTAAAACTTCTGTTTTCTTTTCCGCCATCCAACCGTTCATTTTCTGCGGACTCATATTAAAACGTTGCGATGCCCAATGAATGGTTTGGTCCGACAATTGATTAAATTTATCGCCTAATTTCGGAAAAGCAGCGCTGAACTGCATGAGTTGGTTGGAGAGTAAGGCTACTAATAAGATAACAGTAAGCATTGTGAGAAAAACTGTTAAGGAAATAGCAACTATTCGATTCATTTTTTTTTCTACAAAAAAATTGACGATCGGAGTCAATACAATGGCAAGTATTGTCGCATAAATAACAGGCACAATAATTTGTCCGGCAAAAAAGAGTATACTTACAAAAGCACATAAGCCCAATAGCACGAGTGTTGCTTGAGCGTAAAAAGGGAATTTTATAGCCGGTTTTGGTTTAATCATAACGTAAATTAATTTTCACCGAACAAAGGTGAGTACTATAGCTGTAAAGTTTGTTATAAAATTTTCGGAAGAAATTGTATGATTCACACTTTTAAGTAATCAATAATGAACAATCCTCCTACAAATAATTGGCAATCAATTTGTAACAAGATTGTTTATCATTCATCGTTCATTACTCAACTTCTCAAATTTATATCCATAAAAATTCTTTCTCGAAAAATAATTTTTTAAACCAATCAACTTCAAAAAGTGTTTTAGTTTTGCTAGAATTTAAAAAGAATAAAAATGGATATTGATAAACTGCTGCATCAAGCTATACAAAAAGAATTTTTGACGGCGGAAGAAGGCGTTTTTCTTTTTGAAAACGCTTCAACCGGTGCATTGATGTATGTAGCAAATAATTTGCGACAACAACAAGTGCCGAGCAATAAAGTCACTTGGATAATTGACCGTAATGCGAACACAACGAATGTTTGTTTAGCAAATTGTAAATTTTGTAATTTTTATCGCCGTCCAGGACACGATGATGTATATGTGACGACGATAGAAAGTTATAAACAAAAAATTGAAGAAACTTTTCGCTTCGGTGGTGATCAACTTTTGTTGCAGGGCGGGCATCATCCGGATTTGGGTTTGCCTTATTACGTAGATTTATTTTCAAAGTTGAAAGAATTATTTCCGACTTTGAAACTTCATGCACTTGGTCCGCCGGAAATCGCGCACATCGCGCAGTTGAGTAAAATGAATCATTATGATGTGTTGAAAGCTTTGAAAGAAGCGGGATTAGATTCGTTGCCGGGTGCAGGTGCGGAAATTTTGAGTGATCGCGTGCGTCGTTTAATATCGAAAGGCAAATGTGGTTCGGAAGAATGGTTGGAAGTAATGCGTCAAGCGCATCAATTGCGATTAACAACTTCGGCAACAATGATGTTCGGACACATTGAAACGAATTTAGAACGCTTTGAGCACTTAGTGAAAATACGCGACGTACAAGCACAAAAACCTGCCGATGCTAAAGGTTTTCTCGCCTTCATTCCTTGGCCCTTTATGGATGAAGGTACGCTGCTTAAAAAATTAAAACGTGCTCGCAACACTGTTACCGGTGATGAATATATCCGAATGATTGCAATGAGTCGTATTATGTTGCCGAATGTTTTAAATATTCAAGCCTCGTGGTTAACTGTAGGAAAACAAATTGCGCAAGTATGTTTACACGCCGGCGCAAATGATTTCGGTTCTATTATGATTGAAGAAAATGTTGTCTCTGCTGC
>JAYTIA010000411.1:0-1579 GCA_043732145.1 Saprospiraceae bacterium | reverse complement strand
TCATCAAACAAAAGCCGGCGGATTTCTAAAAATTCATGCCGATTTCAATAAACATAAACTTACAAAACTCGATCGCCGTTTAAACATTCTTATTTATTTAAACAAAGATTGGAAAGACGAATACGGCGGACATTTTGAAATGTGGGATAAAGAAATGACGCGTTGCGTGAAAAAATTTGCACCGGAATTTAATACTTTGGCAATGTTCAATACCACCGATTTTACTTATCATGGTTTACCAAATCCGTTGACTTGTCCGCCTGACAGATCGCGCAAGTCCATTGCTTTATATTATTACAGCAACGGTCGCCCGTCTATTGAAATAAATCATGGCTTGGAAGATCACAATACGCTTTTCGTAGCGCGCAAAACTGCGGAAGATGAATCAATGCGTGCTTTTAATAAAAAACAAGGCATGAAAGAAATCGTAAAAGATTTGACACCACCGATGGTATTCCGTTTGGCAAAAAAAGTTTTGAAATAGGATTTTAGACTTACTGATGATGGACTAAAGGACAGTGGATTGTATCCAATACATATTGAGGGTTTCAAATTAGAAAAAACTGTACTCAATCTATTATCCATTGTCAGTAAATCCATCGTCAGTTAGTCCAACACATCAATCATGAAAAAAAATCAACGTCCATTTATTCTTTCTACCAAAGAAAAAATTACTGAAACAATCGGCATCGTCGTCTTTGCAAGTGTATTGATTGGTTCTGCATTGAAATTGCTTTTTTTATAAATCGCAGCAGCAACAATAAAATAAATATTGATAACCGACTAAAGAATATGAATTGGCTAAGTAATCAAATAATGGTTCAAAAACTCAATAACCCGATCGGCATTTTAATAATGGTGTCATTAGGTTTGCTGATGGGTTTTACGATAACGCTCGTAGGTTTAACACCCACTACCATACTCGTTGCCTGCTTGGTCGGTATACCGATTGTATTAGCGTGTATGTTTTATCACCAATTCGGTATCGCGTTTACTTTAATTGCAGCATTTTTAGTACAATATATCGGAAAATATACGGAAGCACCTGTGGGTACATCACTCGATGCACTGTTAGTGTTGATGATGACCGGCATTTTTATCTCCCAAATTGTAAAAAAAGATTGGTCGTTTGTTAAAGACCCAATTGCCGTGTGGCTTATTATTTGGGTCTACTATAATATTTTTCAAGTATTGAATCCTTCACAAGATGTAAAAATTGCTTGGCTGTTTACTGTCAGAAGTTTAGCCATCTTAAATTTATTATTTTTTATAGCTTGCTATGCTTTCAATTCTTTGAAACGAATCAAGTGGATGCTCCATTTTATAATTGCATTGGCTTTAATTACTGCTCTATACGGTTTTAAGCAGGAATTTTTCGGCTTCACATCCACAGAAAAAGCATGGCTTTATGCTGATCCGGAACGCTTTCAACTTTTTTTTCAATGGGGACGCATGCGTTTGTTTTCTTTGTTTAACGACGCGATGACATTCGGCATCATGATGGCGTATATGGGCGTTTTTTGTTTGATTTATGCTACTGCACCGATAAAAAACCTAGGTCGAATTTTTTTAATCGGAG
>JAYTIA010000410.1:0-1580 GCA_043732145.1 Saprospiraceae bacterium | reverse complement strand
CTAAGGTAAGAGCAACATGCGGTTTGATGACACATATATTCGGATCAATCGCAACTGCACTGCTTTTTTGGCTTTTTTAACCCATTATTCGCATTATTAATTATTCGTTATCGTTTACAATTTGTGATAGAAACGAATAATTAATAACGAATAACCGATAACGAAACATCAATCAAGATTTTTCAAATTTACTTTATTCAAAACGCTTCCCAAAACTTTTCCGTTCAAATCGTGTAGGTATTGAATATTATAATCATCATCTTTTGTTAAACTTGTAGTCGCATCGAAAACCGGAATTAATTTATCTACATAATCAACTAATTCACGCGCATCGGAAAATTTACTTAAACACGCTGCTTCAAGAAAAACGTAATCATATTTTTTGCTAAAATCATTAACTTGATGTTTGAAATCAACACCCGACAGTAATTCCGAAGGTGAATGACTACTCATTTTATTGCCGATAATATCAACTTTAGCCAATTTGAAATCAAAATCTAATTTTTTTGCTTTGCCGTTACTCGCAGAAACAAGTGCGGTAGTATCAACACCGGTTTTTAAAAACGGATTCGGCGATAAATGCGAAAGTGTATTGTGTTTAAAATTCGTATCAATGATGAGTACTTTTCTGTTTTTTATTGAAAGCGCGTGTGCCAAAGCCGCTATTAAAAAAGATTTTCCTTCGCTCGGTTTCAGCGAAACGAATAAAAAAGAACGCGCTTCACTTGTCTCAATATCGTGACGCAATTTACGCAAAGCTTCTTTGAAATACTCTACCTCTTTTGAATTTTTTTCTGTCTCGAAAATTTGCGCGAAATCATTATTCTTTTTGTTGTCCAATTTATTTAAAACACCCAAAAGCGGTAAACCGACATGTTTCGCATATTGAAAACGCGAACTCAAAGACCGATCGAAATAACTCAAACCGAAAAGCAAAAGCATACCCAAAGTGCCGGCACTCACGCCGGCGAAAGTTGCCAGCAAAGTGCGTTTCGATGCTTCAGGTGTATATGGATACATTGGATTTTCAATCACTTTCATCGGATTTTCTTTCGAGCCGGATTCTTTTATAACATCTGCTTGATTTTTTTTATCAAAAACGTTTTCGTATTCTTTTTGTGCAGTTTCAATTTGCTGTGTCAGTTTTCCCAATTCGGCATTGTCGTTAATGAGTTTAATTTTTCTGCCTTGCAATTCTTCAATGCGTGTATTGAGCGTAGTAATCGTTTGTTTTGAACCGTCGCGTGTGGCTTCTGCATCGGCTTTGCGCAAAAAACTTCATTATTTTTTTGAATCACCGGATCTTGCTCGTCGCGTTTATCAACAACGTTGGCATGAACAAGAGCCTCGCGTTTTGCTTTTAACGTTTCAATTTCTTGCTGAATTAATTGATTTTCTTTGGATGAAGCGTTGACGGATTTAATTTGAAGTGCGTGAATCTGATTGCCGAGATCAGCAATGCCTTCGTTGTTAAAAACATTTGTTTTATAAGTAAGTTGCACTTGCTCGGCATACGGACGTTGTTCTTCACCGTATTTTCTGGCGGTTTCAAGGTTGAAACTGTATTTTTTTTCTTCTTC
>JAYTIA010000409.1:0-1585 GCA_043732145.1 Saprospiraceae bacterium | reverse complement strand
GCACTCGTCATGTTTTGGGTATCTGCTTATACCGGTACGCGCACTTGTTTTGTACTTATTCCGATTGGTTTTGCATTTTATGCAGCTATGACTTTAACAAGACAGGTATTGTTCGGCACAATTATTTTTATTTTGTTGGGAGCAGGTTTAATTTTAAAATCTACATCAAACGCAGTTGTTTACCGTATTCAATCTGCGTTTAAACCAAGTCAAGATGCTTCCGTTCAAATTAGATATTACAATCAGCAACGTATCCGTCCGCTGATTTATTCACATCCGATAGGTTTTGGTCCGGGAAGCACAGGGTTGTGGGCGCGACGTTTTACACCTGACAGTTATTTAGCAAAATTTGCGCACGACAGTTATTATGTCCGCCTTGCTGTTGAAGAAGGTATAATTGGTTTGGCATTATACATGGCACTTTTATTTGTTGTGCTGCGACGCGCTTTATATTTTTATGTCCGCGTGAAAGATCAAACGATAAAAGTTTTATATCTCGCTTTAATGACCTCATTGTTTATGCTCGCAGTGGCAAATTATCCGCAAGAAGCGATTGTACAGTTGCCGACCAGCTTAGTCGTTTACGTTTTTTTTGCAGCAATTGTTCGGTTAAAAGATTTTGATGCGCACTATGTCCGAACGATAAATGATAAATGATGAATGATAAATGATGTAAAAAAAAATCATCATTCATCATTCATCATTTAATTATCTATCTTTACAGCACTTTAACTAATATTAACCGAAACGTAGCAAAATCAATCAAAATGTTGAAAGCCATAATCGTAGAGGATGAAAAACCCGGACGAGAAAATCTTCAAAATATGCTTAAACAATACTGCCCGAATGTGGAGGTAATTGCGTTTGCAGAAGATATTGAAAGTGCCTATCAATTATTGAAAGAACCGAGTAAACAGCCCGATATTGCTTTTTTGGATATTAATCTTCCGGACGGCATTGTATTTCAACTTTTCAATAAACTTGATGTTATTAATTTTGATCCGATTATTGTTACAGCATACGAAAAATATGCTATTAAGGCGTATGATTTCGGTAGTTTGGGTTACATCCTAAAACCGATTGATGCCGATAAATTAAAAGAAGCAGTAGATCGCGCCGATTCATTAAGAAAAAAATACCTCTTAAAAAATAGAAATCCGTCCGAAGAAAATAGAAAGCGAGTGAAAGTTGTTGAGGAATACATGAGTAAGCAAAATAATTTCGGGAAAATAAGTATTTCTGCAATGGACGGCTATCACTTTGTGAATATAACAGACATTATAAGATTGGAAGGCGATGATAATTATACGCATATTTTTACGGCAACAGATAAACTCACCGCAGCAAAAACGATAAAATCTTTTGATGAAATTTTAACGGGTTCAAATTTTTTCAGAGTTCATAAAACACATTTAATCAATTTGAATTACATGGTAAAATTTTTGAAAACCAAAAGTTTTGTCGTTATGAAAGATGGAAGAGAAATTGAAGTATCGCGTCGTCGTCGCCCTGTTTTTTTAGAACTCATGAAAAAATTGCGCATCGATGCACCTGATTAGATTTCGAATAACGAAAAATGTAAAGT
>JAYTIA010000408.1:0-1585 GCA_043732145.1 Saprospiraceae bacterium | reverse complement strand
ATAGGAGCTTCGCACCTAATAGATTGCAAATGATAGTTTTAATAAACTATTAAGTGCGAAGCTCTTATTAGGTTTGAATAAAAAAAGTAAAATTACTTTACACTGTACTCTGCATTTTCTCTATTTTAATACAAAATCAAATTTTTAAAATGAAAAAAACATTTTTCACCAAACTATTTGCGACAGCCCTTTTATCGGTGCTTTTTGCTGCAAATGCGTTGACACTAGGAGAGAAGGATAAAACATTAGATCAACAAAATACCCTGAGCTCGGGTCATAAAGTAACTTTCAAACTCAAAATAACTGACATAGAGAATCCTGATTCAGTGTCAATTGTATGGATTTTCATGCCTTATGAAGAGGGAAAAACTGTTGTGCATGAATCTATTTTTCCGAAAACCCTTGACGCAAATGGGCTTTATCAACAAACTATCACTTTCACAGACTCTGTGCTGGGTAAACCTATCGCATATAGGTATACAGCCGCCCAAGGCAAATACGATTTTGAGCGGTTTCTTGTTCTTGAAAAAAATAAAAACCAAGATAGGATTGAAAGTTGGGGATATGTGGACGGTTTGGAAGGCAAAGTGAGACCGACACAAATGCTTTTTATTGTGCCAAATTCGCCTAAAGAAAAAGCTGAATTTGCAAAACCTTTTGTCGGTATCACAACTGACGGGAAGCCCATAAAAAATCTGTTTCCAATTAAAAAAACGGGATTTTCCACGACACCTATAAAAAATGCTGTGACGGCGTTTCTCGAATCGCTTAATGCGGAACAAAAAATAAAATGCACTTTCCCGATTGAATCGAATGAATGGCGAAGATGGCATAATATAGAGAATTGGCAAAGGGCAGGTTTCGGTTTAGAAGAAATGAATAAGACTCAAAAGGACTTGGTTTTTGCGATTTTAAAAGAAAGTTTAAGTGCCAAAGGGCTACAAAAAACCAAGGATATTAGGGCGATGGAAGCCTATTTAGCAACCTTAGTGCCTGATAATAAGAAATTAGGCGGTGAAAAATATTGGTTTACTTTTATGGGAACGCCGTCCGATACAGAGCCGTGGGGTTGGCAAATGGAAGGACATCATTTGGTAATTAACTATTTTGTCTTGGGCGACCAAGTTGTCATGACGCCCGTTTTTATGGGTTCTGAACCGACGCTTATTGAAAAGGGCGAGAATAAAGGTTTGAGAACTTTTGAAGTAGAGGAGAAAAAAGGTATAGATTTTTATATGTCGCTTAACAGCAAACAAATGAAAAAAGCGACGCTTTTTCAAAAAAAAGAATTTGATTTTAACCGCGGCGAAGCTTTTAGAGACAATGAAATCATTGCTTTAACTGGCATTTCTGCCAAAGAATTATCAAAACAACAGCAAACTGCTTTGCTCGATTTGATTGCTGAATACGTAGGCAATATACAAGACAATCAAGCTAAAATAAAAATGGAAGACGTTAAATCTCATCTCAAGGAAACACATTTTACTTGGGTGCAAGGCGATAAAATAGACGGTCCTTTTTATTACCGCATCCACAGTCCTGTCATTTTGATTGAATTTGACCACCAAATGCCTGTGTTCATATA
>JAYTIA010000407.1:0-1588 GCA_043732145.1 Saprospiraceae bacterium | reverse complement strand
AATTTGAACAATTCTACTGCCACCGTAAAAACAGATAAGGGGAGTTTTAAAATGCAATTACTGACTCAAAATGCGCCGATTTCTGTTTTTAATTTTGTTACCTTAGCACGTTCCGGATTTTTTAACGGTAAAATTTTTCACCGCGTTGTGCCGGGCTTTGTAATTCAAACTGGTTGTCCGCGTGGCGACGGTTACGGTTCACTCGATTATACGATTACATCCGAACTCACACCTTTGCATTATGACGTAGAGGGTTTTGTCGGTATGGCAAGTGCCGGCAATCATACTGAATGTAGTCAATGGTTTGTAACAACCGCACCAACATTGCATCTAGATGGCAATTATTCAATTTTTGGAAAAGTGATTCAAGGCATGGAGATAGTACACGCACTCACGCAAGGCGGAGTTGTGGAGAGTGTAGTTATTAATTAAATCTATCAGCCTTCTGCTATCAGCCTTCAGCCCCAAATAGTAGTTAACAACTGATAGCTGATAGCTGAGGCTTAAAACCTAATTTTATTTATGAAACAGACATTACTTCTTTCTTTACTTTTATTTAATGCGCTAACGCTCATGTCGCAAACAACAAATTGGTTGCCACTTTACAACGGACAAACTATACCTGATTCAAAATCGTCAGAAAATTTACAAAAAACAGAAAATCGTCCCGGTAATATTATTTTTACTACCGACATTTCAATGCCGACTTACGCTGTTTTTCAAGCAAAAAAACCGAACGGTACAGCAGTAATAATTTTTCCGGGCGGCGGATATTCCGGCACGGCAGATGATCATGAAGGTGTGCGTGTAGCGAAAAAGTTAAATGTACATGGTATCACCGCTTTTGTTGTGCGTTATCGCATACCGAACGATAGGTACTGCACTAATAAATCGTTCGCACCTTTGCAAGATGCACAACACGCCATTCGTTTTGTGCGTACTAATGCTTCTAAATGGGAAATACAACCAAATAAAATCGGTATAATGGGTTTTTCTGCCGGCGGACATTTAACAGCAACAGCAGCAACACTTTATAATTTTGATGCCGATGCGCATATTGATAGTAGAGACACGACGCAGCGCGTCTCTACGCGTCCTGATTTTGTCGCGTTGATTTATCCGGTCATTAGCTTTTCTGATGACAATATCGTACACACCGGTTCGCGTGAAAATTTGATGGGAAAATCGCCTAGTGAAGAACAAAAAAGATTTTTATCGCCGGAATTACAAGTCAGATTGGATGCACCACCGGTATTTTTAGTCCATGCCGGCGATGATAATGTAGTAAAAGTGCAAAACAGTCTAGTATTTTATCAAGCCTGCCAATCTAAAAATGTACCTGCCGAATTACATATTTATTCGAAAGGCGGACACGGCTTCGGTATGAATAATAAAACAACGAACGATAAATGGATAGAAAGTTACTTGAATTGGATAGAGAGATTGTAATTCACTACGAATAAAACAGAAAAAGCCGCCAAATAAATATCCGACGGCTTTTTTTTATTTTATTAAAAGTAAAAAATGTGCAGTTAGCGCGACATGGCGGCATAAATTAACGCTGATACTAATAATAAAATAATAAAAA
>JAYTIA010000406.1:0-4409 GCA_043732145.1 Saprospiraceae bacterium | reverse complement strand
CGGATAGCTTAATCATGTTGCTCATCAATACCGTTTGGTCTATTCCGACGATACTTCTAGTTTTTGCGATTGTTTTAGCATTGGGTCGCGGTGTCGGCATTATTTTTCTCGCCGTCGGTCTAACGATGTGGGTGGACGTTGCGCGTTTAGTGCGCGGACAAGTTTTATCGCTCAAACAAATTTCTTTTATCGAAGCAGCGAAGAGTATGGGTTACTCAACACCGCGCATTATTCTTCGACATATTTTACCTAATATTCTCGGACCCGTTATGGTTCTCGCTGCCTCTAATTTTGCAACGGCAATACTTATCGAATCAGGTTTGAGTCTTATCGGTTTCGGTATTCAACCGCCCACGCCGAGTTGGGGAACGATGCTGAATGAAAATTACGGCTACGCTATCGGCGGAAAAGTTTTTCTCGCTTTAATTCCGGCGTGTGCGATTGTTGTACTCGTACTTGCTTTTAATTTGGTCGGCAATGGTTTTCGAGATGCTTTAGATGTTAAAATTAAAGATTAATGCTTTGAACAGAAAACCTTGTTGTAGTTTTACAATTGGTTGATGGTTGCCGGTTTTATAAATCGTCAATCTTCAATCTTCAACTGTCAATTGTCCATTAATAAAACACATTCAATCCGATTTGAACTTAACGAAAAAAGACTACGAGCGCGAAATATCCTTAAAACAATTGCAAATCAATCGTTTATTGGAAATAACTACTGCCGTCAACCATGATGTTGATGAAGTAGCTCTTTTGAATATGTACACGAAATTTTTAAGTTGGGAAATGGGCGTGAGCCGAATGGCTTTTTTTCTGCCTAAAGGTGAAGATTGGGAATGTGTGACACATATCGGTTTGAGCGAAAATAATATAAAAACTATACCAAAACACCTGCCGGCGAAATTTAATCAAATCGGGTTTGATCAGAAAAAACTTGCTCATGAAAAAGAAGAATTTTGGAAAATTTTCGAATACGTCATTCCGATTGTACACAGAGAAGCACCTATCGGTTACACTTTTTTAAATGAATACGGGAGCGATGATTTTGGAAAAATTCAATTGATTCTTTCTATCAGTAATATCGTTGCTGTTTCGATAGAAAACAAACGGCGGTTTTCGCGGCAATTAGAAGAAGTGCGGTTTGAACATGAAATGCAATTGGCAAGTGAAATGCAACTCGCACTCGTGCCGCAAAAATTACCGCAAAATAATTTATTTGAACTCTCATCCATTTATAAACCGCATTTCGGTGTCGGCGGTGATTATTTCGATTGTGTCAAAGTTTCCGATACACGTTATATTATGTGCGTTGCCGATGTTTCAGGAAAAGGTTTGGCTGCTGCTTTACTTATGTCGAATATCGAAGCGAGTTTGCATGCTATTGTGCAAAACGACGGAACTGTTGAAGAATACGTGCAAAGATTAAATAAAGCAGTATGGCGCGTCACGCAGGGCGAGCGGTTTGTTACTTTATTTATCGTTGATCTAGATACACAAACACGCACCATGCGTTACGTGAATGCAGGACACATACCGCCGGCTTTTTACACCAATAAAACTTTGAAGTGGTTAGATAAAGGTTGTTCTATTCTCGGCTACTTTGAAGATTTACCGTACATAGAATCTGATACCATCAATTTAACTGATGAGGCTTGTTTGCTTATTTTTACGGATGGTATCACCGATATAAAAAATACACAAGGAGCTTATTTCGATGAAGAAATGCTCGGCGATTTGGTGTGTAATAACTATTACCATTCTGCCGAACAATTCAATAAAATTTTGATGAATAAGGCAGAAAGTTTTAAAGGTAATTTAGATTTTCCGGATGATATTACGGTTTTGACATGTAAGTTTAAAGTGCCGGAGCATATCAAATAGATTTTGTCCTACATCAAATGCCTGTTCAATAATTTTGTTGAACAGGCATTTTTATTTTTCAAAAGCGCAAAATTAGAGTTCAGTGTATAAATAGGTAGCAGAATCGCAAAAAACGGTGTATTCATTTCACACAATTATTTTTGAGACGTTTTAAGTCTATATTATCGGAGGCATTTTTATGCATTACATCAGATAAACGCAATTTTTACACAATTCATTTCTTATAACTGTTAAAATTCACGACATTTGCGCCTTGAATTTTAATAAACGATTTCTGAATGAAAAAAACGTACTTTCTTACCTTATTTGCGCTGATTTTTTCCATGTCAATATGGGCGCAAACAACAGGGGGCGATGTTGAAATAAAAGAGTATTTCAATTACCAAACATTAGATAAAGTGTTTGAAACGCTGAATACGAAATATAAATTGAATATTGCTTACAATATTGCCGATGTAAAAACTATACGTTTTTCGTATTACTTCACCGGTACAAAAGCAGATCAAGCCATAAAAATTATTTTGCGCGACACCAAATTAGCGTATGTAAAAAATGATGACGGCGGTTATGCCATCTTTGATAAAAATAAACAGGCAGCGAAAGAAGAAGCAGAAAAGAAAACAAAATACGTCGGCAATCCGACAAGAAACGGTTTTACGCTTACAGGTATCATTAAAGAAAAAAATACGGGCGAACCTTTGCCTTTCGTAAGTGTCGTCGTTAAAGGTACAACAAAAGGTACAACATCGAATGTAGACGGTCGCTTTACATTGCTTGATGTCCCTTCCGATACGGCGGGTTTGGATATTTCTTACATCGGTTATAAAAACTCATTATTTTATTTAACACCGAAAACAAATATCGTTGATTTGTTACTTGAAATGGAACCGCAATCAACAACGCTTGAAGAAATAACGGTGATAGCAGAACGTCAAGAGTTATTACGTGCCACCGAAAAAGTATCTATGCTGAAAATTTCGCCCGCAAAAATTCAGGCTTTGCCGAGTGTTGGTGAAAAAGATATTTTTCGCGCTTTTCAATTAATGCCGGGTGTTTCGGCGGCGAACGAAAATTCTTCAGGTCTATATGTGCGCGGCGGAAAGCCGGATCAAACTTTGGTTTTATACGACGGTTTTACTGTCTATCATGTTGAACATTTATTTGGTTTCTTCTCGGCTTTCAATCCGAATGCTGTGAAAGACGTACAACTCTATAAAGGTGGTTTTGAATCCAAATTTGGCGGGCGCGTTTCTGCCGTTGCAGAAATTACGGCAAAAGAAGGTAATACGAATAATTTTAACGCGGGTATTGATTTAGGTTTCATAGCAGCTAATGCTTTTGTAGAAGTGCCAATTACAGACCAATTAACAACATTTTTTGCGGCGCGTCGCTCTTATCAAACCGGTTTGTATGATGCGATTTTTAAAAAATACAGTGGTACTACAACTATTGCCGGCGGCAATGGACGTAGAAATTTTTTCAATTCTTCGCCAACTTCTTACTTCTATGATTTGAATGGCAAAGTGACTTACAAGCCCACAAAAAAAGACGTTCTGACGTTGAGTATATATAATGGTACGGATAATTTAGATAATTCACCGAAAGTAAATGTCACTAATCTCGGATTTATTCAGACGACGACGCGCCCGAATTTTAATTTGAATATTACCGACTTGACGAATTGGGGAAATCTTGGCGGTGCATTGAAATGGAGTCATCAATTTAATTCAAAATTTTATGTGAATACTTTAGCATCGTTTTCTAATTATTATTCGGATCGCAACCGCTCGGTTCAACGCACAATTACGGATGCAACAGGTACAGCGAAAACATTCAACGACGGAACTTTTGAGAACAATAACCTCAACGATTTTTCTGTCAAATCCGATGCGGAATATAAAGCATCTGACAATAACCGAATCGAATTTGGTTTGAACGCGACTTACAATACGATTAAATATAATTACGCACAAAATGATACGACAACAATTATAGACAGAAATACAAACGGTTCAACGCTTGTTGCTTACGTTCAAGATAAATGGAAACCATTTAATAATATGGAAATCATTGCGGGTTTAAGAGAAACTTATTTCACGCCGACATCTAAAACTTATACCGAACCGCGTTTATCTTTCAATTATAAACTTTCAGAGCAATTAAAATTGAAAGCGGCTTATGGACAATACTATCAATTTGTAAAACAAGTTGTGCGCGAAGATATTTTGTCGGGCAGTCGCGATTTTTGGGTTTTAGCGGATAATGCAAAATTGCCGGTCGCAGGTTCAACACATTATATCGCCGGTTTCAGTTACGAAACTAAAGATTGGATTTTTGATGCCGAAGGCTATTACAAAGAACTAACCGGTTTGACGCAATATTCATTGCGAATTCAACCGAGCCGTCAAGTGATTAATTACAGTGAAAACTTTTATCAAGGTACCGGTCATGTGCGCGGTATAGATTTGCTTTTGCAGAAAAAATATGGCACATTGAACGGTTGGGTATCTTATACGCTCGGCGAAGTC
>JAYTIA010000405.1:0-1588 GCA_043732145.1 Saprospiraceae bacterium | reverse complement strand
TAAAAAAATAAATATCATCACCGTGACCGTCGCGTGTGGAAGTGAACGCACCGTAATTTGGATTGTTATTTGAAAACGAAATGGAAATATCGTCGTATGCCGTATTAATTGGCGACCCTAAGTTAACCGGCGTTTGCCAAGTCGCTTTTACAGAATCATATTGCGTAAAAAAAATATCGTAGCCGCCGAAACCGGTGTGACCTTTTGAACAAAAATATAATTTATTGTCGCTTGAGTAGTAGGGAAAACATTCATGCGCAGGTGTATTCACTTTCGTTCCCAAATTTTCGGGACGCGACCAACCTTTTTTTGTTTTATGAACCATATAAATATCCAAACCGCCATTACTGTCACCTCTGTCCGTCACAAAAAAAAGTAATTTTCCGTCAGGCGATATAGCAGGATACATATAATTCGATTCAAGCGAGCAAATATCCAATCGCTCCATATTTTTCCAATGTTCAAAATCTTCGGTTTCGGCGGTATAAATTTGCATATTGTAATTGCCGTTTTTTGCCGATTCCGTACTGTTTTTGCAAAAATAAATACGCTTTTCGTTTTTTGTAAACGAAGCATTCGCCGTATTTCTGTTCAAGTCGCTGAATTTAGAAGAAAAAATGCGCGGTTCCGTAAAACCGGTGTCGCTCAAAGGCTCGGAATAATAGAGTAAAATAAAATCGCGATCCGTTTGCGGGTTTTTTTCTTTCAGCAACTTAAAACCCTGCGGTCGGTCCGACGCATAAACAATACCTTTTTGAAAAAAAACCGGCGCATTATCATCTGTGCTTACATTTTGCGTGAAAGGCGTAATTGTTACATTGGCGAAGTAAGGTTTAATCGTTTTTATTTTATCGCAATTGTCGAGTAGTAATTTTCCTTGCGCATCTTCCGGGTTTTCTGCTACAAATTTTTTCAACCAAGTTTTTGCTTCTTCATAACGTGCGACATTCATAAGTACTTCGGCGTAGTGCAATAAATCTTTGGGTGCAGGTTTCTCATCTTTTACGATGTCGGCATACAGCGGCAATGCTTTTTCCGGTTTATTCAATATGCGGTAACAATTTGCTAATTTAGATTTTATGCCGTTATTATTTTTTTTTGCCAGTGCAGCTTCAAAAATTGGAATAGCTTGCGCAAAAGCGCGATGGGCGTAATAACCGTTGGCTGTTTCTAAACTTTGAGCGTGTAAGCACGATTGGAATAAGATTAACGTGCAGAAAATTATACTTTGTAATACACGAGTATCTTTTTCCATTGTTTTGATTGAAATATTGTAATTACCAATTAGTATTCATTAAACGTGCCGAATTATACAAAAATCCGGTCTTATTGTATAAAAGAAGAAGATTTTGTGTTGCTTTTTCGACAAAACACAATATTTTAACGTTAAATTAAGTTTGTTGTTTTTAAACCTGAAATTAATATATCGGTCGGATATAATAAGGTTACAAATCTCTGTCATTTCTTCACAATAAAAGTATTAACTTTGTAACGTTTTTAAACAATAATATTTAAAATAAAAATTGAAATTTTATGAAAATGCGTCAATTCATTCTCTGTTGTTCACTTTCAGCTACATTTTTTTTAG
>JAYTIA010000404.1:0-11307 GCA_043732145.1 Saprospiraceae bacterium | reverse complement strand
AATTTATTCGCGCTTTGAGTATGGTGAATGATATTTTTCCGAAGAGTTAAATCATATAAAGCTACAATAATAAATAAATTAACTATGCAAATAGTAAACGACATACAGCAAATATTAAGGCAAGCTTAACAAAATGCTTATCGCAGTATTCAATTCCGCAGACAGTGTCTGCGGAATTGAATAGCTGTAAGGTATTTTAAACTTCACACCTATTTCAATTTCATTAGTCTATTCATCTGAATACTCGTATCCAAAAATAAAATTTTAGGTTGGGCGTTGCGTTCAACATAAGTGAAAACATCGCTCAACAACACCGAAATTTTTTCTATTTTTTCTACCGATAAAATGTTGCGCATATTCCGAGCCGTTTTTAATTCTTCCGGCGGTAAACGCAAATTGTCGTTGCCGGTAGCAACGAGGAATAATAATTCTCGAAAGAAATGTAGTGCGTAGGTGATAAAAGTTTTTTGTTGTTCGCGTCCCATTCCGGCAAATTTTTCTACCCATTGTACCAATTCGTTGCCGTCACCTTTATAGCATTTGCGCATCCATTCTAAAAACAAACGTGCGTTGTCGCTTTCTAGTTCTTGCGTGAGTTGTAAAGCCGTGTTGAAATTACCGTCCGACAATCGCGCAATACTTTCTGCGCGTTCCGGACTTAATTTTTTTTGTTGAACGAGTGCTTCGGCAATATCTTCATCACTCAAAGAATTCACTTTTACTAATTGACAGCGACTGAGAATAGTATCTAACAGCAAACTGGTTTTTTCTGCAACTAAAATAAAAATTGTATTAGCGGGCGGTTCTTCGATGAGTTTTAATAAACGATTACCTTCTTTACCGAGATATTCCGGCAACCACAGAATGAGTATTTTATAATCCGCTTCAAAAGTTTTTAAACTGAGTTTGGCTTGAATATCCATACACTCCGCCACCGGAATATTGCCTTGTTTATTTTCTGCGCCCAATTTTTGCAACCATTGTTCGATACTGATGTACGGATTTTCTAAAAGCACAGCCCGCCATTCGTTGAGTACATTCGTCGCAATCGTTTTTGGTCCGACGGTCGGATAAGAATAATGAATGTCCGGATGAATTAATTTTTGTGCTTTTGTGCAGGGATTGCATTTACCGCAAGCATCACCATCCGTTTTATTGTCGCACAAAATATATTGTGCCGTCGCTCGTGCGAGCGATAATCCGCCGGCACCGGCGGGTGCGAGTAGTAACAGCGCGTGCGGCAGCCGGTCGTTGTCAACGAAGCGTCGCAATATATTTTTGCCGGCAGTTTGGGAGATTATTTCTTTATAAAGCATTTTTATCTTTATTCATATTGTCTGAATCAGGATTTACAGGATTTAAGGATTTTTAAGATTACCGAAATTTATAAAGTTTAAAATAAGAAAGTAAATTTAACCATCCTAAAAATCCTTAAATCCTGTAAATCTTGATTCAGACAATTACGTAAATAAATCCAAAATCCATTAAATTTCCGCTTCCAACCAAACCACTTCGCCTTGCGTATCCACATACGCCCACATATTGTCTTTTTCGATGAGTGCTAAATCGTTTTTAAAATTTGAAGCGCGATCGAGAAAACGCGGTTTCACGGCTATATTTCCTTCAATATCTAAATACATCCATTGGTGTTTAATTTTTACAGCCGCCAAACCTTCGCTGAAAGGTTGTGCATAATCGAATGTCGGTTCTATATGTAACGTTGCCGTATCGGTCATGTAACCATATTTATTTTTATACTCGAACACCGCCAAGCCGTCGTTAAAATCGCCGACATAATCGAACACCGGTTTTATCATCACCTGTCCTTTGGTATCTATATAGCCGAATTTATTATCTATGCAAATAGCGGCAAGCCCTTCCGAAAAATGTCCTTCACTCACATCTTCGATGATATCGTAAGTCGGCGGAATAATTTCTCTGCCCGATTTATGAATCAATCCCCATTTATTATCGGCATGAACGACGGCAACATCACCTTGAAAAGTACCGGCAAATTCGTATTGCGGTTCAATCAACCGATGCCCTTTATTGCTGACATAACCGAACTTATCGCCGACTTTCACGCAAGCTAAACCGTTATTAAATTTTCCGGCATCATCAAATTGGGGCGGGATAATAAATTCACCTGCTCTATTAATATATCCCCACTTGCCGCCGCGTTGTGCCGCCGCGATGCCGCCACTGAAATCCCCGGCATTTTCAAACTGCGGATCAATGACGGTATTGCATCTGCCATCAATAAATCCCCAATAGTTGACGAGTTGCGCACGCGCATAACCTTCTTCCATGCGACCGACATTAGAAAAAAGCGTTTTGAATAACGGACGACCGAGTGTATCAATGTGCAAAATTCTATCAAACACTTTCACACGCGCATAACCGTTGTGAAAATCTTCCACTTCTGCATATTGCGGTTCTATCACTGTTTCGCCGGTGCTGTCAATGTAACCGTATTTTCCGTTTTCTCTTATGATGTATAATGCGGGATGCATAATTCTTAATTCGTAGCTTGCTGTTGTTTAATCGCTCAAATTTATAACTTATAAACGAAAAATTAAAACCGGAGAAGGTTTTAATGCAAACGCAATACCAAACTATATAACACAAACACAACTTAACATAAATTTAATACTGTCTTCATTTTGAGTTTACATTCACGGTAGAATTTTGCGGTGAAATAAATACATAAACTAAAATATGAAATTCAGATTATTAAGCCTTCTTACAATTGCTTTTTTCCTTTTAAATTTTTCGGCTTTTGCTCAAATGACTACATCAAGCATTGCCGGTAAAATTAAAGATGCCAAAAACGAAGATGTTATCGGTGCTACAATTATTGCGGTGCATACACCGACAGGCACAAAATACGGTACGGTATCAGATGAAAACGGTACTTACAGTATTTCGGATATGACACCCGGCGGACCTTATAAAATAACAGTAACTTTTGTCGGTGCAGCCACGCAAGACCTCGATAATATTAATTTGTCGTTAGGACCCAACAACGGCCCGACTTTTTCTATGAAAGATCAAACCACCGAAATTACAGCAGTTTTAGTTACCGCAGAACGCGGCGGTACAACAACCGGTGCAGGTACGCGTATCGGCGAAGAACAAATAAAAACTTTACCTTCACTCAGTCGCAGTTTACAAGATTTAACGCGCTTAACGCCGCAAAGCAGCAATAACTCTTTTGCCGGTACGAATTTCCGTTATAATAACGTAACGATTGACGGTACTATTAATAATGATGCAATTGGTTTTTCTCCATCTCTTGGCGGTGCGTCAAATACATCGGGTATGGTGGGAAGTTCAACGCGTACAAACGGTATCAGTGCCGATGCGATTCAAGATGTTCAAGTTTTATTGGCACCTTTCGATGTCAAAATCGGCAACGTTTTGGGTGGTTCAATCAATGCCGTAACGCGCTCCGGTACAAATGATGTACACGGTTCTGTTTACGGTTTTTTCAGAAATAATTCTTTAACCGGTCCGGCAAATGCGGGTGACGGTTCAAAAATCAGTTCCGATTATCAAGACTATCAAACAGGTGTGCGCGTCGGTTTGCCGATCATTAAAAATAAATTATTTTGGTTCACGAATGAAGAAATTACCAATCGCACAGAGCCGACTTATTACAATGCAGACGGTTCAAAAGATGCAAACGGTGCGCAAATTTCTTTATTAGACCCGACAACGGCACAACAAATTACGGATTTCGTAAAAAATAAATACGGTTTCGATGTCGGTGCTTATGGTACGTCAAATATCTATTCAAAAAGTACAAAATTTTTCAATCGCATTGATTGGAACATTAACGACAATAATATTTTAACGCTCCGCAATAATACAGTTGTTTCGGAAGCGACAAACTTGGAACGCGACGCGGCGAATTTCCGTTTTGCGAGCATGGATTTTAAATCGAATAATAATTCAAGTTCAACGGTAGCGGAATTGAAAAGCCACTTTGGTAATAAATTATCCAACAGTTTGGTTTTAGGTTATTCAACCGTTCATGATTATCGCACACCGTTGAGTGCAAATGTGAATTTTCCGCAAACGGAAATTTCTTACAATGGCGGAACGATTCTTTTAGGTAATGATCGTGAAGCGACGGTTTTCAATATGCAACAAAATACATTTGAATTTACGGACAATGTCACGCTTTACGCCGGTAAAAATAAATTTACTTTCGGTACGCACAATGAGTTTTATAATTTGAATTATGGTTTTGTGAACGCCTTGAACGGTCGTTTAGGTTATAAAAGTGTCGCAGATTTCTTGGCTTCAAACGTTAACCGCGTACGCGGTACTTTCAGTTTAGATGATGCGAATAATAATCGCGACTATATCGTCAATAATCCTTACGCTAAATACAATGTCAGTTTATTAAGTCTTTATGGTCAAGACGAAATAGAATTGACTAAAAACTTAAAAGTTTCGGGTGGTTTGCGTTTAGATTATGCTACTTCAGATTCGCCTTTATTGTCGCCGAAAGTAACTGGAGCCGCAGCAAGTACGTATGCAGGCACAACTTATTCGAATACGCCTGTGTCGAGTATAACAAACACTTTCTTTAAAGATGTAGATATTTCACCGCGTGTAGGTTTCAATTGGGATGTGAATGGTGATAGAAGTTTAGTTGTGCGTGGCGGAACAGGAACTTTTGTCGGTCGTATTCCTTTTGCGTGGTTGGGTTATGCTTTCTATAATGACGGCGTCGGTTACGGCAGTTACGACGTCAACAACGTTGCGGGAAAAAATAAAGGCGATATTTTAACTTCAGGACCAAACGGAACACCGGGACCAAAACAATTTGCTTATGCGAATGGTCAAGGTAATAAAGTTCAGGCGGATTTGATTGATAACAATTTTAAAATGCCGCAAATTTGGAGAAGCAGTTTGGCAGTTGATTACACGGTAAGCGGTTATAAATTTACTTTAGAAGGTTTATACACAAAAGTGTTGCGCGATTTAAAATTCCAACAAGTGAATTTGAAAGATTCTGTTCAATATTATGCGTATGATACGCAACACCAAATGCCAATTTATCTCGGCAGTGGCGATAAACAACGTATTGATCCGAATTTCTCGAACGCTTATATGTTGTCTAATACAGATCAAGGCGAACGTTACAGTCTTACGGGTATCATTTCGAAATCATATACGTTCAACGAAAAAAATATGTTGAACGTTTATGCCGCTTATACTTACGGTGTATCAAAAGATTTGACAAACGGTATTCGTAACTCAATGGAATCGAATTGGCAGTTAAATCAATCTTTAACGCCCAACAATCCTGTATTGGCTTATTCAAATTTTGATATTCGCAACCGCATCGTTGCTAATGTTTCTTACAAATTAGCTTGGAGTGCCGCACATCAAACAACTTTAGGATTAGTATTCACGTCTCAATCCGGTTCGCCGTTTACTTGGGGTATCGTGAACGGAACAATTGCCGGTACACCGCAAGCAGCCGGTTTGGTTTATATTCCTAAAGATGTAGCAGAAGCGACAACTTTGTTTAAAGATATTACGGGTGGTGCAACAGCTGCAACGCAAGCACAAAATTTTGTGAATTTCGTTGCGGGTGATACTTATTTATCATCACGTCAAGGTAATTTCACGGGAAGAAACGGCGGTCGTACACCTTGGAATACAAATTTAGATTTGCGTTTGTTACACGACATCAGTTTCAAAGTAGGTGACAATAAAGTTCACACGATTGAATTGAGTTTGGATATTTTCAACTTCACAAACTTGTTGAACAAAGATTGGGGTTGGTCTTATTTCGTACCAAATACTTTTAACTCAACTTCTTCTGTTGGTTTAAATGTGGCTGCTGCAAGTAAAATTGACGGTACAACAAATCCGACTTATTCTTGGAAACAACCACTTACACCTTATTCAATTGACCAATTAGCTTCGCGTTGGCAGATGCAACTCGGTGCGCGTTATAGTTTTTAATTGACAGTTGACAGTTGACAATTGATAACGCCGATAACGCCGATAATACTTGGTCGTTGTCAACTGTCAACTGTCAATTAAAAAAGATATTTTCATACAGAATTGCAGAAGCTACCGTTCACTTTGGGCGGTAGCTTTTTTTTGCGAAAATCCGGCATTCATCATTATCTAAATATTGTTACCTTTGTGTGCTTTAAAGACAAAAAAATAAAATGATATTGAAAATACTTTTTGCTTTTGGTTTTATCTCACTATATGTTGGAGTCGCGCACTTGGAGGCACAAAAAGATACCGGCTCGTTAAATAACCCAATAATAATAAAAAAGGTGATTAAGGACACGCAATTGGTTGATGTTTTACTCGTCATAGATGGTGCAACATTTGGTACAATCAATTTAGCGGATATACAAACACCGCACGGCAGTAAAAATACGTTTCTATCCGGCATTGATTTAAAGGATATCGCCACGCTCAATATCTTAAAAGGCGCAGCCGGAATAAAAAAATATGGCGAAAAAGCTAAAGCCGGTGTATTGGTCATTACAACTAAATCCGGAAAATATACTAACGAAAATTGGCGCATAAGAGAGTGAAATTAATGCCAATTTTACTTTCAATAAACCACCTCATCTAAATATTTATCTATCTCCTCCGGCAATAAATTTACGCCGACGATAATACCTTTTGGATTAATTAAAAACTTTGTAGGCACTTTTTCTACGCCGAAATTTTTTACTGCCGGTGACTTCATGTTTAAGAAATCCGAAATTTGATACGTCCAATTCATTTTCAAACGATCAATCGCTGCAGTCCAACGATTTGTGTCGTCTTCAACGCCAAAACTTACCATTTCAAATCCGTCGGCATCTTTAAATTTTTTTTGGTGATACTTATCAAACAACGCACGAAGTTGCGGCATTTCTTCGATGCAAGGCGCGCACCAACTACCCCAAAAATCAAGCAGTACATAATTGCCTTGCAGGTTTTTTAAATCAAAGACTTGTCCGTTGCGCAATATGCCGATTAGAGCAGGCGCGGACGTACCGTTCACCAAATTTTTGTTTTCAGATGCGAGATATTTTATTGAGAAAAATAAGGTGGCGACAATGAGTGCGGTTATTATTATGTATTTCATAGAAAAAACTTTGACGCAAAAATAAATATAATTCTCGCGACTACTCAAGTTCTTTTTTTGCCGACTCCGGAGGAGACATTCCTTGCAAGGACCTGAAAAGTTAGCAATTCTATACAAGTGAAAAAAAATTTACGCATCAGATGAATTAAAAAAATTTTTTTTAGGTAATATTGCAGAAGCTATTGTTCTATATGAGCGGCAGTTTTTTTTCAATGCATCAGAATAAACAGAAAAATAAACATACGACATGTAAAAAATGATATGCCTCATAAAATCAATAGCCGTTAAAGAAATTTATAATCCGCCGACACAGCCGACGGATTATAAATTTCTTTAACGGCTATTATAAAACAGGAAACGACAAAATAGTTTTTAAATTACCAATCAATTTTATTACTAAATGAAAAAAATTGCAATAATCGGTGCGGGTCAAGCAGGTTTGCAACTCGGATTAAGTTTATTAAAAGACAACTACGCTGTTTCAATTTATTGTGAACAAACACCTGAAAGTATTTTGGATACACCGGCACCCGGTACTTCCGTTATGTTTGATGATGCGCTCAGTATTGAACGCAAATTAAATCTTGATTTTTGGCAAAACAGCGCGCCTCAAATCGAAAAATTTAATTTTAGTATTTGTCTTCCGAACGGGAAAAGGTTAATGAATAACGCCGGCAAAACGCTCAAACCCTTTCAAGCGATTGATCAACGCCTTAAATTTTCGGTTTGGATGAAAACATTTACTGAAAATGGCGGAAAATTAATTCATCAAAAAGTGACAAAAGAAGATTTAGAAAAAATTGCTGCTGACAACTCTGCGGTATTTGTTGCAACCGGCAAAGAGTTGTTCAGTCAATTATTCGAGACGGACACAACACGAACAATTTACGAAAAGCCGCAAAGAAATTTGCTGGTGTTTGTAGCTAAAAATCAAAAAGAAGGAAAAAATTTCCGGATGGATACCATGAATGTCAATATTTTTCCGGTAGGCGGAGAAGTTTTTATTGTACCTTATTTGGATAAAAATAATCAAAAAACTGTGAGTATTTTAATTGAAGCACAACCCAATGAAGGACTTGATTTTTTTAAAGACTTAAAACCGGATGATGATATTTTGAAAGTTGTTAGGCAAGGGTTTCGAAAATCATTGCCTTGGATTGCCGATTCTTTTGAAGATATTGAACTCATTGATAAAAAAAGTTTTGCCGTCGGAGCAATTCGACCCATTGTGAGAAAACCCTTTGCTTATCTGCCTTCCGGAAAAATAATTTTCGGCTTGGGTGATACCATTATATTAAATGATCCTGTTGCCGCACAAGGCTCAAATACAGCCTGTCGTATGGCGTATCATTATTACAACGAAATCGTGAATAATAAATCGCAGATTTTTGATGAAACTTGGATAAATAGAACTTTTGAACCTTTCTGGGAAACTACTGCAAAATATGCACAAATTATTAATACCGATTTTCTTAAACCGCGTAGTTTTCAGTTAGATGCCATGATAGGCTTTTGCAAAAACCCGGAAATGCTTCTTGAAATGATGGAAGGCATTAATATGCCGCAAAATATGTATCAATGGTTTGGCTCGGCAAAAACCATTCAACAAAAATTAGCAAGTTACGGCGTTTCTAAGTTTACGATTATAAAAGGAAAATTGTATTTGGTTAGAAATATAATCGCTTATGTTCTCGGTAAAAAACTGCATTTATCAACTTAAAACTTCTTTTCTTACAGCTACTAAACCTTTCAATTTTTTAACGGTGTAGTCCATGATGGCTTGCGTATTTAGATGCGCAAATGTTTGCAATAATTTCCAAATCAGTCATAGTACCGATTTCGTTATTGCTGTGCATCAATATCACCAAAGTTTTGTTGCCCGATGCGTGATATTATATCGAGAAAAATAAAGTCTTCACTATGAGTGCGGTGATGAGGATGTATTTCATTTTAATATTATCGTTACTGCTTCCCAATCCCATTCAACAATTTTTCATATTCTTTCGGCAATGTGGATGTGGGTTGTGTTTGTTTATAAAACGTAATCATATCGGCATAAAAAGTAGAAAGTTTTTCTTTATCTGCTCGTTCGGTAACTCGACTATTTACATATCCTAAAAATTTTAAAACAAAATCATCATAAGAACCGCCGCGATTAGCTTTATCTAAATTGGCAATGAGCGGCTCAACTTTCCCGTCAAGTTTGTACTGCTCGGCTGCAATGCCGGCAATCATTTTTAAAGCACTGCCGTAACGCGGATAGATTTCGACGGAGCGATTAAAATATGGTTTCATGGAATCTAAAACAGCTTGTTTTTGTTCGGCTGTACCGGTGTTGATGATTTTCAAATAATTATCTTCCCAAATACTCACGCCGTAAAAACATTGCGCCCGTGCACTGTTCGGCGAATTTTTTAATGCTGAACGATTTAATGTCGTGCCTGAAAACCAATCCGGTTCACGTTCTAAAGTTCTGAAAATAGAACCGCCGACGAATAAAATTAAAATGCCGATGCCTGCGTATTGGGTTAACTGGTTAATTGGTTGATTGGTTGATTGGTTAGCAGTTTTTTTAGAATTCAGTATATAAGCAGCAACAACACAAAAACCCAACGACGCATGATAAAGAAATCTTTCGTTCATAAAAGTACCTACTCCGACAAAAATATTACTTACAATACTCAATGCCAGTAAATAAAATGCGATGCCATAAGCCCAAGTCCGACGATTGCGCCAACCGCGATACACCAAAAAAATTAATCCGAGATGAATAATTAAAGAAACTATCGGCACAACTTGGGACCAATTCGATTTCGGAATTTGGTACGGATAATAATCGTGCGTGAGCGGATGCGGCACGATGAGTAATTTCAAATACATGAACAGCGTGTAAAAAATGGTCGCATATTTTTCACCGAAATCCATATCCGCAAACGGATTATTCATTATTTCCGTCACCGTTTTATCGTCCGTTAAATACCCGATTGCGTTCACGCGCATCGTTAAATAGATTAAGGTGGCGAATGCAATTGGTGCTGTTGCCATCAAAATTATAGAGATACTCGGTATCGAATCTTTACGACGAAAAAAATAAACGCTCAACGGAATAATTGCCAAAAAAGTTATTGCGCTTTCTTTAGATAAAATGCCTGCGAGAAACGCACCGAAACTGAACAATAAATATTTTACGCGCTTGGTATCAATATATTTGAAAGTATAATAGAGTGCGCCTAATTCACCCAGCATTGCCAAAATTTCATCTCTACCTTTTATGTTCGCAACAACTTCAACGTGCAGCGGATGCGCGACAAACAAAAGTGTTGCCCAAAACGAAATTGTTTTCCACCAAGTTTTTTCTTCTTTATCGTCGCATGTTGATGTAAACATCAAATACAAAACGCGGTACATCAAAAAAGCAGTCAGCGCATATAATAAAGCGTTGATAAAATGTCGGAACGGACGCAAAGTTTTTTCCGCTTCTTGTTTTTGGATTTGTATTTTTTTTTGTGCCTCGGCGTCCAAATTTCCGGCAGGTGTTGTCACGCCAAAAAGACTTTGCTCAACAGCAAACGTAGCAATACTCAACGGACGATAGCGGTCGCCTTCCAAATAATTTTTCTTTTCCCCAAAATAACCTCTGAAACTTTCATAACCGAAAATATCACCGATAGCTGAAATGCCGCGTTGAGTAAAAGTGTTATCGGTAATCACCATTTTGTCATCAAGCACGTATTCGTATTTCACACTCGGCAGATACAAACCGAATGCTAAGGCGCAAAGCAAAAACAGCGGTAAAATATGAACGCGCCAAAATGCAGGTGCTTTCAGTAAAATAGGAGTTTCTATTTTTACGACGGGTGTTTTTTTTTTCGTTACCGGAACAGGCTTAATCGGTTTCTGTTTATTTTTACTCATGGGTTTTGATTAAGAATGAGAAAGAAATAAGTTCTGCCGGTAGACTTATTCTTTTGTGTTCATAATGCTTATCTTTTGCGTTAAATATTACCCGATATTCGCCTTAAAAGATAAGAATTCTGACCAAAAAATAATTAACCCTAACGACAGAACTTATTTCTTTCTCATTCTTTATTAAATTTTATTTTTCATTCCTTCTCATTCTTCGTCAAAAAGCTCACCAATTCCGCTACATTTATTTTTTGTTGTTCGCCGGTCGTCATATTTTT
>JAYTIA010000403.1:0-1593 GCA_043732145.1 Saprospiraceae bacterium | reverse complement strand
CTACTTTCATAATTGCCGCAACCGGTACACCAAAAGAATTATCTAAACTCACCGTCAATTTCGGATTCAAAAACTTAAATTCTCCGCGTTTCAGATTTTTAAAAAAATCTAATTTAATTGTATCTTCAGGTACATCGAAAGTATCTCTACCGAGAAAACCTTTCACGTAAGAAAATTCAAAATTTTTTATTTGAAACAGACCATCGTTCGTCAAATTTACGCGCTCACCTGTCGGACGTTTTCTTGCATCATAAGTAATGAAAATTGAATCTTTGGGGGTGGTTAAATGATAACCCGTCATGTCGAGAGAATCAATATTAGGAAATCCGGACGCTGTAAAAGTTTTTTGAAATGCTACACCATTTTTTGTAAATTGCGGAATACGCAAAGTAATATCGGACACAAAATCCGGTGAGCGAATTGCCCACAACAAAATACCTTTTTTCACATCCACATCCGAAACATGAACGCCGTTAGGTAAAGAAAAAGGTAAAGCCGTTATAGAATCGCCAAGCGGAAAAATCGCGTTATTGAAATTCGCAAAAATATCGAGCGACGTGCGTGAAATAAAATTACCTTTATAGTGCAATCGGATAGTGCTGTCCGATTCGTATTGAATGTACGCCAAGGTATCAAATTTATTTATCAGCGATTTCACGGAAAGGCGTGTATCAATCAGAGGCAAAGTCCAATCTTGTTCAACGCCTGTTACAATCAAATCGTCTGCCGGGCGAATACGACAGTCAGAATAAATAAAAGCTAAAATCGGAAGTAATAGAAGTATTTTTCTCATTCTAAATTTAGAATTTTTTTTTAATGCGTAAAGGTATTCATTCGTTCTCAAACGCTTTTCTAAACTTCGTTAATGAAATTGTAAAATAGCTGTTAATTGTTTTAATACAAATAAAAAAAGCGATGCCGTTATACGACATCGCTCTCTGCTATTTACATTCTCTATTATGAAAATCAACCAAATTTTTAAATAAATAATTAACAACTCTTAAGACGCTTCTTCTAAAACGCTATGTTTTTCATACACTTTACCCAAATTATCATAACGGTTATTAATTTTATCTTTCAATTCTTTTCTGGCGAAGAAAATCCGACTTTTAACGGTACCTAACGGTAATTTTAAATCATCGGCTATTTCTTGATATTTGAAGCCTTGATAGTGCATGACAAAAGGCACTTGAATACTTTCATCTAACTCATCTACCATACCCGTTAATTCATTCATCATCATATCGCTTTCCGCTTGATTACCGGTTGATACCATGATGGAATTGATATAGAACTGATTGTCCGTTGTATCCAAAATAGTATTCGACTTAATTTTTTTACGATAATTATTAATGAAAATATTTTTCATTATCGTAAACAACCACGCTTTAAAGTTTGTACCATCGCGAAATTTATCTCTATTGGTAATTGCTCTGAAAGCAGTTTCTTGGAAGAGGTCTTTTGCGTCTTCCATGTTTTTGGTCAAATTGTATGCAAATGAATGTAACAATGATGACATTTTATTAAAACCTTGATCGAATTCTAAGACTGTCATAATTATAAAATTTTATAAAGTCGAGTAATATTTTCTTT
>JAYTIA010000402.1:0-4421 GCA_043732145.1 Saprospiraceae bacterium | reverse complement strand
TAAAATTATTTATTCAATTTATCCAACAACTCATAACGTGCATCAATTTTGGATTTTTCTGTACCGGATTGAGCATTTAAAATCATCACCGGCGGATTTTTATCGCCGGCTTTCGCTGCTAACCATTCCGGCAGTTTATCGCCATTAGGGTTACCGGTTTTGATAAAATTGGCAAAGTAATTATTCATGGTTTCAGAAACTTTAAAATCATCCGGTGTCCAGGCATACTCTTTTATTAAATGCAAATTACCCATGCAATATTCAATTTCACAAGCATGCGGTGCGCCGATAGGTTCCGGTGCTTTGGATGCATTCGGGTCTTTCTTAGCCGTACCGCCGGCTAAACCGGATGATAAAGTTTGGTCAACGAGTGCCGGACGCAATTTACTATATAAATATCTGTAAACCGGTTGAGAAGTAGTTGTACGTTGCAGATCAAACCATTTCCAGGTACTGTAAGCAATGAAACGATCGGACCCTAAAGCAGTTGCTGAATATTCAACGGCTTTATCTGTGTCGTAAGGGTAAAGTTTTAAAATATCATCATAATCTTTAGGATAGGCTTTTTTTACAAGTGCTACATAGTTGTCTGCTTTAAAAGGTTGTCCTTCCATGAATGCCGAACCGACTTCAGCAGAATTCCAACCAACTAAAAGAGGTACTTGTGCTTGTTCTTTTGACTTAAAAATTTCGGCGAGTGGTTTCGGCAAAAAATAATTGTCTTGTACGACTGGAAAGCCGAAACGACCTGATTCATTATAAATCTCATAAATATCTCGTGAAGATAACGCACGTAATGCTTTTAAATTTGAATAACCGGCTTTTGCGGCAAACTCCGAACCGATTTTTTCTGCTACTGCTAAACTTATCGGTGCTAAAGTAGCCACACCCGAACCGCTTTCTCCTATCGCGCCGGCAATTAAATTTTTTGACAAAGGCGATGCCATCTGATAACTCACGGAGGAAGAACCGGCAGATTCACCCGCAATGGTTACTTTTTTTGCGTCGCCGCCAAACGATGCAATATTTTTTTGTACCCACTGCATGGCAGCTACTTGATCTAACAAACCGTAATTGCCAGAAGCTTTATACGGTGCTTCCGCGCTTAATTCCGGGTGCGCGAAAAAACCAAAAATATTTAAACGATAGTTGCAAGTCACTACGACAATGCCTTTTTTCGCCATCGTTTCACCGTCATAACGCGGTTCCGAGCCGTCGCCGGCAATAAAGCCGCCGCCGTAAAAATAAAGAAGTACCGGTAAATTTTTCGTGTTGCGCGTTGTTGGAGTCCATACATTCAGATATAAACAATCTTCGCTCACACCGTTTGAGCGCGAATTCATATCGCCCCAAATCAATTTTTGCATCGGGCGCGGCGCGAATTTTTTTGTCTCTTTCACACCTTGCCATTTGCTCAATTGCTGCGGTGCTTTCCAACGCAAATCGCCAACAGGTGGTTGGGCAAATGGAATACCGAAATAAGTTTGAATACCGGATTTTGTATCGTAATTGCCTTCAATCGCACCGTTGGCAATAGCAACTTGAACAGCAAAGGCGTTGTTTTGGGCTTGAGTTGCAAAATAGAAATAAAAAAGCAACGCAGGTAAAAAAATTGTTTTTTTCATTTTGAGCAGAATTTACAAAATTGAGAGAATTAATGCGAATTTAAGTTACAAATTTTTAGTTTTAAGCTAATGGCTATAAAATAAATTGTATTTATAAAAAAACCCGAATTTTTCAAGCTGAAAAATCCATATTTTTTTATATTTTATGAATAATAATTAATACAATGTGACCAATTCTTAATAAGCAAACATAAATCTAAAATCGTTTAATATTCCGGATTTTGCGTCATAACATCTTTACCTTGCTAATCAATTTGCGATTGAGGAATCGGGAAATATTCACTTCTAACGGCTGTTAATGTTGTACCTACAAAGCGATTTGTCAAAATTTTACTCTCATTAGCAATATATTTGTTAATTTTAGCAGCAACACCCCAACGTACTAGATCATAAAAATGATGTCCTTATTGGGTCAATTCAAGTTTACGTTCGAAGCGTAAAGCTAAATGTACATCTGCTTGATCTTTGAAGGCAGCAATATATTTGACAAGGCAGCAGTTGGTTCAAATCCACGCTTTACGGTTGTTTTATACGGTACAATCCATTTTTAAATTGTACTTTTGTCAAGTAATCCTATTAAGTGATTTTTAGGATTTGTACCCAAAAGTCTCACCTTTTTCGGTATACTTCTTTAAAATTTAAACAGTTTCATAATTAAACAAATACCATTAATTCAATCCGATGAAAAAAATATTTAAGTCTTTAGTTTTCCTTTCCCTTTTTTCTGTAAGTTTTTTTTCGACTAAAGCTCAAAACTCGGTAGCTGCACTGCTTCAAAAAGAATGGAAAGCGTTCTGGATTTCTGTTCCTGATGCTCCAACAACCGGTTACGGGGTTTATATGTTCAGAAAAAATTTGGAATTGATTGAAGTTCCAAAATCTTTTGTCTTTCATATTTCTGCGGATAATCGTTACAAACTTTTTGTAAATAAAAAATTTGTCGCACTCGGTCCGGCTCGCGGTGATTTAACGCATTGGAATTTTGAAACTGTTGACATTGCTTCCTATTTAAATGCCGGAAAAAATATAATTGCCGTTCAAGTTTGGAATGATGGCGAATTTAAACAAGAAGCGCAAATTTCCTTGCGGACAGGTTTAATTGTTCAAGGTGCAGGTGAAAAAGAAAAAATTATAAATACTGACAACACTTGGAAATGTCAACGCGACAGCAGTTATTCACCCATAAAATTTATTGTTCCCACTTATTATGTAGCCGGTCCCGGCGAATTGGTAAATATGAATTTTTATGAGAAAAATTGGCAAAGTTTATCTTTCGATAATAGCAATTGGAAAAATGCTGAACAAATTTTTCACGGCGTTCCAAAAAATATTTTAGGTGCTTTCGGTACGCCTTCGGGCTGGTTGCTTGTGCCTTCTTCAATTCCTCAACCGGAAATGAAACGAGAAAAACTTTTGGTGGAAAGACAATATCAAGCCGAGGATAAAAAACATTTTACTTATGATGCCGGAAATTCACGACCAATTAAATTCGCGCAAAATACTTCCGGTTATATTTATAAAATAGAAACCAATACCGATACTACTATTCTCCTTGACCAAACCTATTTAACAAATGCGTATTTGACGCTTATGTTTAATGGTGGTAAAGATGCCGGCATTTCTTTGTCTTATGCAGAAGCACTTTATACAAAATTTCCAAAAAAAGAAAATAGAAATGAAGTAATCGAAAAAACATTTTTGGGCAGAAAAGATTCTATTATTTCAAACGGAACTGACGGACAAATTTTCACTTCTCTTTCTTTTCGAACTTATCGTTACATAAAATTGAGAATTGTTACAAAAAGTAGCCCTTTAGAAATTCAAGATATTTACGGCATTTTCACAGGTTATCCATTTCAATTGAATGCAAGTTTAAATTCGGATAATAAGGAGATGAATAAAATACTTGAAATTGGTTGGCGAACTGCTCGATTATGTGCGATTGAAACTTATATGGATTGCCCTTACTACGAACAATTGCAATACATCGGCGATTCAAGGATTCAGGGTTTGGTATCGTTATATAACAGTGGTGATGACCGGCTGTTAAAAAATGCGCTTAACTTAATGGATTATTCGCGTCAACCTGAAGGCGTAACATTGAGTCGGCATCCATCTTTAACGCCGCAGTATATTCCGACTTTTTCGTTGTGGTATATCAGTATGTTACATGATTATTGTCTTTACAGAAATGATTTGGATTTTATAAAATCCAAATTAGGCGGTGCACGTCAAATTTTAAATTATTTTAAAAATTTTCAGCAACAAGATGGCTCACTCAAAGATGTGCCGCAATGGATGTTCACGGATTGGGTAAATAATAATAAAGGATGGATTGCAGGCGTTGGACCGATGAGTACAGACGGTTCTTCCGCTTTATTGGATTTGCAATTGCTTTGGGCATATCAAATCGCCGCCGATCTGGAAAATAAAATAGGCGTTAAAGATTTAGCGACGCTTTATGCCGACAATGTCGAACAATTAAAAAAAACAATTCAAGGGAAATATTGGGATAATAACAGAAAATTATTTTCGGATAGAACAGAAAAAGATTTTTTTTCGCAACACGCCAACGCTTTAGCCATTTTAACCGGATTGATTGAGCAAAAAGATTTAGAAACTTTCGGTAAAAAAATTATTGCCGATACTACTTTGGCTCCGGCTTCTATATATTTCAAATATTATTTGCATCAAGCACTCATAAAAGCCGGTTTGGGAAACGATTATTTAAAATGGTTGGATAAATGGCGCGAAAATATTTCAATGGGTATGACAACTTGGGGCGAAGATTCAGAT
>JAYTIA010000401.1:0-1597 GCA_043732145.1 Saprospiraceae bacterium | reverse complement strand
TTCTGTAATTTTCAATCATACCGACAATTGGACCCTGATCAATGGCAAGATAGGAACTTGCTATCCAATCGCGTTGCGGATTGAAAGCATCATAAAAGCCTTGAGCACCGAAAAGTTTTGCACCGCGCACACGATAAAAATTTTTTAAAGCAGCAATTGATTGCACCGGTGTGTATGGCATGGAACTTAGAGCCGCCGAAGGTGTAATAGTTCCATTGTCCGTATTTTCTAAAGGCGCGTGTGCGGAATAGCCGTTCGGATCATCACTCGCTGTCAATCCCCAACAATCTGCCGAATAACCTTTAAAATTTAGTGGGTTAGATGCGCAATAAGCCCAATTTATTTTCGATTGCGCTACATTGTGCGTGAAGTAATTAGCATAAGCATCGCGTTTGTTTCGAGGATCGAAACCCAAGAAAGAATAATGTGCAAAGAAAAGTGGACCACCTGCAGCAGCACCGACTTGCAATTTTTCGCCATAATAAGTTTGTCCATTGACATAATTCGAGTTGCCCGCCCAACCTGATTGATATAAACTTGCCGGCACCGGATGAGTCGGTGAAGCAATTGCCAATAAATAGACAATTAATGCTTCATTGTAGCCACGAATCGGAAAATTCACTTTCCATGCATAATTCGGCGACCAGTGCCAATACAAAACATTACCGCCATCTTTTCGGTACCATGACCAATCCACTTGCTCCCAAAGTTGTGTAATGGCGGCGCGTAAATAAGTTTCATCATCACTTGTACCAGTGAAATATTGACGCGCTGTGAGTAAACCTTCCATCAAAAAAGCAGTTTCAACTAAATCGCCACCATTATCATACTGACTGAAAGGCACGACGTGTCCGTTTGTACCATTTATAAAATGTGGAAATGCACCGTGAAATCTATCTGCAATAGCTAAAAAATTAGTAATTTTAAAAAGTTGTTGAACAGCCGCGTTGCGCGTCACAAAACCGCGTTCTGCTGCAACTACCCAAGCCATGATTCCGAAACCTGTACCACCGGTAGTTACAACATCACCGGAACTATTTCTATCGAGTGCCATACCTGAAGCCGGATGCGCATACTCATTGAAATAACGAAAAGTATATTTTTGTACCATCGTCATCAATTCATCATCCGACATCGGGCGGATAGTTGCAGATGCCTCGTTTGAAAACGAAGCATCTATTCCGCCGGCTAAAATCGGTTTGACTTTGTATTTCAATTTAACGTTTGTGCCTAAATCTTGTACAAAATCTAAAATGAATCGGGTGGTACTTGTGAGTTTGCGTAGTGTAAACAATACACCATCTGTTGAGGACCAAATTTGGTATCCCGTAACATTCGGATTATCAACAGGAGTCCAATTTAATTCTACATGACTATCATAACCGGTAGCTGTCAAATCGGTTTGAGAGTCCGAATGATAATATATAGATATCAAAAAAAGTGTTAAGAATATTTTTGTAAAGTTTGAATACATTTTTGATCGGTGTTTTGAGAAAAATTTTTCACAATTGTCGGAAGGAGAGAATTAGATTTGAAATTAAAATTAATTCTTTAATTCCGGAAGTTTCGGTCGTTTTTGATTGTTTTTAACAAAGAA
>JAYTIA010000400.1:0-4432 GCA_043732145.1 Saprospiraceae bacterium | reverse complement strand
ATCATAAAGGTTAAAAGGTATTTACTCATGTTTTACTGCGAGTTCTTTTATTTGCCGACTCCTCCGGAGTGTGGGAGCTTAGCGTAAAACGAAAATGCAACCAGACATTTAAAATAGTGATAGCGGCGGATTGAAATCCGCCGCTATCACTATTTTATGACTAACACTATAACTCTTTCATCACCATAAATCATACCATTAAAAAATATTTACGAAAAATTTCGTACTAACTATTGACATTACGAATGTTTTCGTATTACCTTTGGTACGAAATTATTCGTAGAAAAATAATTATATAGTTGTGAGTGGTAAGTTGTTAATTTAATTTCACTAACAACTCGCAAGAAACAACTAATAACTAACAACTAAATATGACACCGGCACCTACAGATTCGGAATTAGAAATTCTGCAAGTTTTATGGCAACACGGCGCACAAACCGTGCGCTTTATTAACGATGCACTCAACGACAAACGTGATGCGAACCAAAAAGAAATTGGTTACACGACGACACTGAAACTCATGCAAATCATGCTCGATAAAAATCTATTGGAGCGTGACATCATCGAACGCAGCCATATTTATAGACCCGCTGTAAATGAAAAAATTACGCAAGAACAAGTTTTGCGCACGGTCGTCAACAATGCGTTCGGCGGTTCTGCTTCTTCCTTGGTTTTACGCGCACTCGGTACCGGCAATACTTCTCGTGAAGATTTAGAAAAAATAAAAGAAATGATTAATCAAATGACAATGGACTATAACAACTAACCATTAACAATTTACAATTAACAACGATCATGTTACTCTTTTTTTCTCATAATATTGATTTCGCGCTTGGCTGGATGGTCATTCATTCAATTTGGCAAGCAACTCTGATTGCTGTCGTTTCGGGCATAATTCTCATCAGTATGCGCAAAAAATCGGCGCAGGTGCACTATATAATTGCAAATATCGCATTGTTTTCTGTTTTGGGTGTGGCACTTTTCACTTTTTTCTATTACTACAACTTAGCAAATCAACCCGGACAATTCAGTTTTGAGTCAAGTAATGCGTTATCCGTTAATTCTTTATCCGTTAATTCGCAAATTCAAAACGCCGGTAACGAATTGACTAATCAACGCGTCAACGAATTAACAATGAGTAGTTTTAAAACCTACTTCAACAGAAATTTACCGCTCATCGTATCGCTTTGGTTGTTGGGTGTTACGATTTTTTTATTGCGTTTATTCGGCGGCATCAGTTATATTCAATACTTGCGTCGGCGCATGAATTTTCCGCCGGATGTATATTGGTTGGAACTTAAAGATAAAATCCTACAAAAAGCCAATGTTAATCACGCTGTCGAATTGGTTGAAAGTGCTTTGGTGCGCACACCAATGGTCATCGGACATTTAAAACCAATGATATTATTTCCTATTAGCGTCATGAATCGTTTGTCGTCGCAAGAAGTAGAAGCTATTCTTTCACACGAAATCGCGCATATTTTACGCAACGATTATGTCGTGAACATCGCACAAAGTATGATCGAAGCTTTATTTTATTTTCATCCCGCCGTGTGGTGGCTGTCCAATCAAGTGCGCAACGCTCGCGAAACTTGTTGCGACGATATTGCCATAAAACTTTGCGGCAGTTCTATCAATTATGCGAAAGCTCTTGTCGTGGTTCAAGATATGAATTTTTATCCGCTTTCACCGTCTTTGGCGTTTGCCGGTCAACAAAAAAATCAATTACTGATGCGCGTCCAACGCATTTTACAACCTTCTTCACCATCTAAATCCAACATCATGGAAAAAACAATTGCATTAGGATTGCTTTTGGCAACAATTATTACAGTGTCGTTTACGACCAATAAAAATCCGCTTTCTAATAGTGATTTAACCGGTAACCATAAATTACCAATCATCAACCATTTAGATTCTCTTCCGGCAAACACCGAAAATGGTGTTTATAATTTTTCCGACAATACACAGGACATTCAACTGAAAGTAGAAAATAATAAACCGGTCGCTTTAACGATTAACGGCGTAGAAATTCCGGAAAAAGATTTAGGAAAATTTGATGCTTTAACAAATAAAATAGTAAATCGCTCCGGTGATTCTAATTTCGGTAAGACAACTCCTCCAACACCACCCACACCGCCAGTGCCGCCGAATGCACCAAATTGGAATTTCGAACCACCCACACCACCCACACCCCCAAGTCCGCCGATGGCTTCTGCTGACGATAATATAAATATAAACATCGGCGATGAAGACGGTCATTTTGTAATGCGTACGGATAAAAATGGTAACTTCACAATGTCTGCCGGCGATAAAAAAGACAAATCGAATTTTTCGATGTCTAGCGGTAAAAACGGTTTTACAATGTCTGCCGATGACGGTAAAAGTAAAATTTACCAAAACAACGGCGATATGATAATTCAGGGTGATAACGGCGAAAAAGTTACTGTTAGAAATAAAAAAAATACAGGTCAATCTACGGTTATCACTGAAAAAGGTAACGAGAGAACTGAAGTTGAATCGGATAAAGCCGGCGGAACGAAAATAAAAAGTTTCATTGACAATAAACTAAAAGATGAACTTGAAGTGAAAGGCAATAAGATATTTTTAAATGGCAAAGAAGCTACCGATGAAGAATTACGTCAACATGGTTACATGCGTTGTTCTAATTGCGGCTCGCATAACGGTACGGGAATTAATAAAATCGGCGGATTTAATAATATTCAACTCAATAAAAAGTTTAATTATAATTTTAGTCCTGATATTCAAACAGAAATAAATGAAAATATTAATGAGAGTATGGCTGAAGCTATGCGCGATATGCACGCCAATTTTAACGAATCGATGCGCGATTTAAAAGAAGAATTAAAAGATTGCGCGCCTTGTCAACCAGAATGGAAAGCTAATTTCACAAAAAAAATGGGCGAGTTTAATGCAAAAATGAAAGATTTCAAATTTAATTTTAATAATAACGAACAATTTCAAGCGAAAATGGGTGAAATGCGCGGTCGCTTAGATGAATTAAAAGCACGTCTGGAGAGTGAAAAAGCACGTCTTGAGCAACAACAAGAAAGAATTGATAATAGTAACAACGGTGATAATATAAATTCAGGAGGTAGCAATGATGTAGAAAGTATAACTCAACAATTTATTTCAGACGGGTTAATAAAAAATCCTAAACACTTCAGTTTTTCATGGAACAAAAGCGGTTTAATAATTGACGGAAAAAAAATACCGACTGACGTTGAGGAAAAATATTTGAAAATGTTCAGTAAAGGATCAAAAAATTTCAATATGAGTATTACTCGCTCCTAAGTGCTTGTGCAAAATAATTTGGTAGTTTTAACTCGACTTAATTAGCAATTGAAAATTATAATTAAATCACTGCCGCTACCAAACCCGTCCAACCGATTTGATGCGACGTACCGACACCTCGACCGTAATCATGGTCGGAGTATTTGTAAACAGTATCCGATGATGTAGAAAAAATTTATGCGAAAAGATTTGGCTTGGATAATAAAAATTTCGATTACAAAGGTTACTTAAGTTAGAAATAATGCTATAAAAAAAATTGCGCACTCAATAGCAAAATGATTGAGGGCGCAATTGTTTTAAAATAAAAATACGGAAATGAAAAAAATAATTTTACTCGTATTGATTTTGCTTGTCTCAAAAAATTCAATTTTCGCGCAACAAATGCCGAATGATGTTATTGCCAACGATACTTGTCGTTTAATCGATAATTATTTGAGCCAAATCACTCGAGATAAAAATTTTTCGGGTGGATTACTCATTGTTAAAGACGGCAAAAAAATTTTCAGTAAAGGTTATGGTTGGGCGAACAAAGAACAAAAAATTTCTTTTACGCCTTCGACTTTGGCATCAATGGGAAGTATCACAAAATCTTTTACGGCGGCAGCAATTATGAAACTCGTTGAACAAGAAAAAATTTCACTCAACGATAATTTGAAAAAATTTTTTCCTAATGTACCGGCTGACAAAGCCGACATCACTATTCATCAATTGCTCACTCATTCATCGGGTTTTCATGAATTTTTGGAAAATGATGGTGGAGATTACGCCGTTGTAAACTCAGAAGATTTTTTGAAAAAAGCTTTTGCCGAACCTTTATCATTTGCGCTCGGTCAAAAAGCGGTTTATACAAATGTCGGCATGAGTATTCTCGGTATCATCATAGAAAAAATATCGGGTACTGATTACGAAATTTTTTTGAAAAAGAATTTATTCGATGCCATCGGTATAAAAAACATCGGATATTGTTATCCGCCGTCAGAGAAAGATACTATTGCGGTTGGTTATCAAAACGGAAAAGTTTGGGGTACACATCAACAGCATTTTAAAGAAGCAGGTGGTGGTCCATATTGGAACTTAAAAGGCAATGGTGGTTTGGAAGCATCGCTCAACGATATGTTC
>JAYTIA010000399.1:0-11376 GCA_043732145.1 Saprospiraceae bacterium | reverse complement strand
ACAGAAATGGGTTTTAAAGAAAGTTATTTATATCATTCTGATTTGGATATTGTAAAAGGTCTTTTAGATAGCGACAAAGCGTATTTAAAAGGTATCACTTTCGAGTCGCTTAGAAAAACAGGATGGGCAAAAATGAATATACCTGAAAAATGGATGCCCCACGCGGAAGGCAATTTTGGTAAAAAAGAAGGGAAATGTCTATTTTACAATCTTGAAGTAACGCCTTCTTTGCCTGATTACATCCCTTTTGCCTATTCAGAGAAGGATCGAGCGCAATTCCCGCTACATTTATTGACGATAAAATCAACCAAGAACTTTTTGAATAGTACTCGGGCTAATCACGAAACGCACATCCAAAAAGAAGGAAAGATTTTTTTGGATATGAACGAAGAAGATGCTCATGCAAGAAACATGGCAGACGGTGACGACATCAAAGTATTCAACCAAAGAGGCGAAGTTTATCTAAATGTTCGTATTGGAAACAAGGTGAGAAAAGGTATTGTCTGTATGCCTCAAGGTTTTTGGTCTTCCTTGATGAAAGGTGGCTCATCAGCCAATGCCCTTACGCACGATGTACTAACAGACATGGGAGGAAGTGCCGCATTGCAGGAAGCCAGGGTCGAGGTTATGAAGGTTTGAAAAGGTAATTAATTAACGAGTAAATAAAATTAAGCCCAATTTTCACAAAGTGCATCAATATCAAGAACAGTAATTTACAGATTCTAATTATGGCAACATCTTTATTTTTTGGGACAAACTTTTCGGCACTTACAAATAACCGCTCGTCAACAAGTGTTCTTTGAATAAAAAAAGTAAAGTACCTGCTCGCGCACAATCTTCTTCTTTGAAAAAAAATAGTTGTTGGCGAAAGTTTGAAAACTTTCGCCAACTATCGGCAGGTCTCTGACCTGCATATAATAGTTTGGTTATTAATATTTTAGTAAAAAAAACGCAGGTCGGAGACCTGCCGATAGTGCGTGAAAAATCTAAAGATTTTCACGAGCGTTAGCGTTTTTAGGGGAAGATGGCGTGCGAGCTGGTTTTCATTTGTGTGAATAAGAGATGAAATTACCCTTGAAGTTTAATTGATGTGAACCAATCTAAAAACAAACCAACCATGTATAAAATAAAAATACTCTGCCTGTTTTTTTTCGGTGCGATGTACGCGGTGCAAGCACAAAAATTAGTGGGAAACATTCGTTTAAATCAAATCGGATTTTATCCGGATGCACCTAAAGTGGCGGTTTTAGTCGGCGAAGCCGGAGGCGATTTTTATTTGCTGGATGCCGATACGAAAAAAAAGGTTTTTGCCGGAACGTTAAGTGCGGCGCGCACGAATGTGATTTCTAAAAAAATAACGCACTTGGCTGATTTTTCAGATTTTAAAACGTCCGGAAAATATATCGTGTCGGTGCCGAATGTCGGTGATTCTTATACTTTTGAAATTCGTCCGAATGTGCATCGTGCAGTGGCGATTGGTGCTTTGAAAGGATTTTATTTTCAACGCGCTTCAACGCAGCTGCCCGAAAAATTTGCGGGAAAATGGCACCGTTCCGCCGGACATCCAGATGATAAAGTTTTGATTCATCCTTCCGCAGCTTCCGACAAACGTCCCGCCGGTACAATTATTTCGTCGCCGCGCGGTTGGTATGATGCCGGTGATTACAATAAATATATCGTTAACTCCGGTATCACTATGGGTACTTTATTGTCGCTTTACGAAGATTTTCCTGCCGATTGTAAAAACTTGACAACTAATATTCCGGAAAGCGGAAATAAAATTCCGGACATACTAAATGAAACGCTTTGGAATTTGCGTTGGATGCTCACCATGCAAGACCCGAATGATGGCGGCGTTTATCACAAATTAACGAACGCCAATTTCGATAAAATGGAAATGCCCGATCAAGCGACTGCACCGCGATACGTTGTGCAAAAAAATACAATTGCCACGCTCGATTTTGCAGCAGTGACAGCTCAAGCCGCGCGAATTTTAAAAAATTTTGAAAAAGAATTACCCGGTCTATCAGATTCATGTTTGGCAGCTTCTATTAAAGCATGGAAATGGGCAAATGAAAATCCGAAAGTAGTTTATCATCAAAATGAAATGAATAAAAAATTTGAACCGAAAATAACAACCGGCGGCTACGAAGATAATAATGACAGCGACGAATGGATTTGGGCAGCAATAGAATTGTACATCACTACCAAAGACGCTAAATATTACGCGGCAGTAAATCTTTTTCCGGAAAATGCGATGCAAATTCCTTCGTGGAACGGTGTACGTATGTTGGCGTATTACTCACTCATTCGGAATGAAAAAAACTTGACTTCAATGGGTAAAAAAGATTTACCAAACCTTAAAAAACAATTACAAAATTTTGCAGACGAACTTTTAAAAGGCGTGGAAACTCAAGCGTTCAATACCGTGATGGGTAAATCGGAAAAAGATTATATGTGGGGAAGCAGTTCTCATGCCGCCAATGAAGGTATCGTTTTGTTGCAAGCCTATAAAATAAGTTCGGATAAAAAATATTTACACGCCGCTCTCGGCAATTTAGATTATTTGTTAGGACGCAATGCCACCGGCTATTCTTTCTTAACCGGTTTTGGTTCAAAAAAAGTTATGCACCCGCATCACCGTCCTTCAGAATCTGATGGTATTGTAGATCCCGTTTCGGGTTTATTATCGGGCGGACCTAATCCGGGCAAACAAGATCACTGCACCACTTACACCAGCAATTTTGCCGATGAATCTTATTCAGATGATGTGTGTTCTTACTCCACTAACGAAATTGCGATTAATTGGAACGCGCCGTTTGTTTATCTGGCGGCGGTAATAGATTTTTCGTATAAAGGTTTGGGGAAATAACTCCTGCGATCATGAAACTACGTATTTACCAAATTTTGTTGGAGTGAAACATATCTATTTTATAAATTGAAATTTATTTTATTTTAATGATTATCTTTATTTAAAAATTTATTTATACATTGGAGACTAAAAAAATACAGTGATGACTAAAAATATCAAGCAAACTATTTTCTTTTTGATTTTCTTTATCTCACACATTCAAAGTCAAAACGTTCCGGATGAATATTATAATGCGGTGAAAAAAGCACATACGCTTTTGGAAAACAAAGATTATAAAAATGCAGCAATTTCTTTTTCTGAAGCTTTAAAATAAACTATTGGAGAGGATTTGAAGGCGACCGATACAATGCGGCTTGTGCTTGGGCAAATATAAATATTGCGGACAGTGCATTTTATCAACTCAATAGAATTACAACTAAATTAAATTTCTCGAACTATTTAAAAATTTCAACAGATTCTAAATTTGTGTCTTTACATAAGGATGAGAGATGGCAACAATTGCTTGAACTTGTTAAGAAAAATGCAGGAATAGGAATAAACTTTAATAAAAATTTAGCAGCCAGGCTTGAGATAGAAGTTATAATTGTTTAGAAATGAGAACGCCCTCAATATCTTTTTTGGATGTTGGGGGGCGTTTTTATTTTTGGTAATTTTTTTTTTGAAGTTTGCAGAACACCATTATCTTTGTAGGAATAAAAATATCTTTGTAGCAATAAAAATACCAAGCAATGAACAAAACTATTATAATAACTTACAATGAAGCCGATGAAGGCTTGATAATGCCCTTGTTTAAGCGGTTAAAAATTAAAACGCAATCAACAGTACCCCGTTTAAAACCTTTAGATGAAGAACCTGTGTCAAGCAAAGAAGTATCTCTTAATAATTTGAAAGAATCCATTGAAGAAGTACAAGGGCGACATATTCGCGGCGGAAGCAAATTCCAATACATAGAAGATTTAATAGTGGAACTAAAACAGGAATCGGTTAAAATAGGGAAATAGAATAACCTAGTTGCCACTCACTCACACCTCCACAAAATCTCTGATAAATCAAACTGTTTCATTTTATAAGAAAAATGCCACCACTCGGTGCGGATGCCGATGAAACCGACTTGTTCAAGTGTTTGTCGCAAAATTTGGCGGTGTGCTAAAATTTCTTTTGGTAAATCTTTGTAATCGTGATGTGCTTTGTCGGAAAAAGTATCATAGGGCGTTCCCATATCAATTTCGTTGCCTTTTGCATCAAGCAGTGTTAAATCTACGGCACTGCCGCGACTGTGCATCGAACCTTTCCAAGGCGGTGTGACGTAATTTTTGTCTGGTTTTTTCGCCCACAATCGCTGTTGAAAAAGTTTCGGACGATAGCAATCGAATAGTTTTAATCCGCCGTAACCTTTTTTTTGTAAATTTTTTTGCGCCTTAATAATCGCTTGTGCGACTTCCGGACGAAAATAACATTTACCGCAATCGTAAATTTTCGCGCGCGTGAAATTATTTATCGTCGCATATCGAATATCTATGGCGATGTTTTTGTCGAGACGTGTGATGTCTATCCAATTTTTATCTGCCGGTGAAATTGTTTTTTGTGCGGATGCGGAAAAGAAAATTAAAATAAAAAAAACCGGAGAAAAATGTTTCATCTTTTAATTTGAAATAGAGTTTTTTTTGAAAAAAAATTCGCGTAAAAAAAATTTTAAAAAAATTCTAGTATCAAAAATTTTAAAAATAAAAATTCGCCCCAAAAAATTTATAAATGCTTATAGACGGAAAAACTAAATGTTTTGTTGCCCTCTAAAGGAATGATTATTTTCTTTTACAAAATTTTCCGTAATTTTACTCCAAAATTTAAAATTAGCAATAAGAAGGGAATAAGTTTATCGGCAGAACTTATTTCTTTTTTATTCCTTACACCGAAACACAATACACAAAACGACACAAACAGAATAAAACGATGGCAGTACATCCCGTTCCTCCACATTCACATGGTTCGTCTGAAGGCGGCGGACGTTCTTCGCACAGCGACCCGCTCGCACCGTTCAAACAACTAATACTTTGGTTGCTTATCGCGGCGGCGGCTTATTTCGGTTACACTTTATACACCGGTAACAACGACACACAAGTTTCAAGCATTCCGCGAGCGATGCAAATAACTTATATGCCCGCCGATTTTAAAATAGATTTGGCGGAAGGACCGGCATTAGAAATTTTGAGCAATCCGCAAAAATATAAACGCGAGTTCAGTGATTTGATTTTCCAATTCAATACCGCTTTAGTGTCGCACGTTTGTAACAGAATGGGTCTCGATGCCAATACACGCGCTCTTTGTTTGGAAGAATATCGAAAAATGCACCCTATGGTAAATCAATTGTACTATAACGATTTTGCGAGTATGTCGGATACAACTTCGCAATTGTATCGCACTTGGTATGAAAACCAATCTGCCGGTGCCGCCGATTTATTGAATGAAGTGGCGGGAAAATATACGTGTTTCTTTATCACTAATATCATGTCAACGGTTTTAAAAACACAGGATGGAAAACTGTCGGTAAAAGGTGCGAAAGTAGAAACGCCTTGCGGTATCGCTTTAATGGAAGGTTTGCGTCCGACAGTAAAACGTTTGCAAGATGCGGCGGCTATTCGAGATTTTGCCAAAGCACGCGGCTTGCTTAAAGAAAAAGTAGAACGCAGTATTACGGAATTGGCAGTGAAAGAAGTGCGCGATAAAAAAGGTATTCGCGTAAATAATTCGACGAAAGTAATGGGTTATAATGTTTCTAAAACGGATTTTGATGTCACTGCAATCAGTATTATAAAAGTCGGTTTCAATTTGAATAATTTTTTTGATGTGACGGTGGATAATACCAATCATCGAGTTATTGTCACTTTACCGCAGCCGCAAATTTTATCGCACGAAGTTTATCCAAAAGTAGAAAATTTAGATGTCGGTTGGATGCGTGAAATAAATCCTCAAGATTTTAATGATAATATTAATAAACTCCGACAGGCTTTCAGAGATGACGCGTACAATAGCGCGATTTTTACCGAATCTAAACAACGTGCGTTGGAAATTATGCAATTAATTTTATTACCCGCAGTGCGCGGCATCAGTCGCGATTACAAAGTAGCTGTCGCTTTTCAGCAACCTACTGTCGAAACCGTAGATGTGCCCACACAGCAACAACAAGTTCAGACGCAATCGCAAGCACCGATACAATCGCGTCCGTTACAAACTGTTCCGCCGCAAACACGTCCACCCTTAAAAGTAGATGCCGATTTGTTTAAACGTCCGGCAGGGACGAAAAATTAAAAATCAATTACGAATTACGAATTTAAAAACGCGCAAAGAAAATATTTTTTTGCGCGTTTTTAAATTCGTAATTCGTAATTACTTTCTTAATTCGCAATTGATTTATGATGCTTTTTTATATTAGTTCTACGCTTTTACTTGCTTGCTTTTATATTTTTTTTATGTCGTTGTACGCCTATTATTGGCGCAAACTTGCCGCGTTTCAACTGCCTGAAAATTATATCCCAAGTACTTTTGTTTCTGTGCTTATTCCGGCACGCAATGAAGCAGATAAAATTGAACACTGTCTCGACTCGATTTTAAAAAATAATTTTCCGAAAAATCTTTTAGAAATTATTGTCATAGACGATCACTCCGACGATGATACGAGTGCTGTGGTTGAAAAAAAAATAAAAAACTATCCCTATATTCGACTCATCGAATTAAAACACCGGTTGAGTGAAGGTATCATTACGACGTACAAAAAAAAAGCTATTGAATTTGCCATTACGGAAGCCAAAGGCGATTTAATTATCACAACCGATGCCGATTGCACAGTTCCCGAAAATTGGTTGAACCTCATTACCGGATTTTATGAAATCACTTCGGCGCGTTTTATCGCCGCACCCGTCAATTTTCACGGAGAAAAAAATATTTTAGAAAAATTTCAATCTTTAGATTATATCGGTATGATGGGTATTACCGGTGCCGGTGTTTGCGGCGGTTTTATGAATATGTGTAACGGCGCAAATTTAGCTTACGAAAAAAAATTATTTTATGAAGTCGGCGGTTTTCGCGGTATTGACCACGTTGCGAGTGGCGACGATATGCTTTTGATGCAAAAAATTGACCGACTGCAACCCGTCAGCACTATCGGGTTTATAAAAAATAAAGAAGCCGTCGTACATTCAACCGCACAACCTACGGTCGAAAATTTTTTGACGCAACGTCGGCGGTGGGCATCTAAATCGTCGAGTTATACGGAATGGTTTACGGTTTTTCAATTGGCGGTTGTTTTACTTTTTTGCGTGAGTATCTTCATGAATTTTATTTTATTTTTTATTTTTCCTTCACCCGAAAAATATTTTTTACTGTTGCCGATGTGCGTAAAAATTTTCGCCGATTATTTTTTCTTGTCAGGCATGACGCGCTTTTTCAATCGAACTGAATTGATGCGCCATTTTTTGCCGTCGCAATTTTTGCATATTATTTATATCGTAGTTGTTGGCGGCGTTTCTCAATTGAAAAAAACTTATGTTTGGAAGGGGAGAAGAGTTAAATGAAAAACTACTAATTCGGGGGTTTATTTATTTCGCGTTCCTTATCCGATGTGTTTTCAAATCTAAACTAAATTTATCGAACAAAATGCTTTTGGTTTTCTGTTTATCGTTTTCAATTGGCAGCGCAAAGTATTCTCCACCGAGTGTCAATGCTTCGGCATCTATTGATACGCGCAAAAATCCGTGACCGTTTTGGAAATAAGATTCAAAAACAGTTTCCGGAAAAGGAATATCTTTTGTCGGTGTTTTTATTTTACCGCCGTAAGCATCTGTGATGCCGTGCAAACCCAAATAACCGCCGCCGCCGGCAACGACGTACGGAATTTCTCTATCGCGAATTTTTTTTGTAAATCTTTGATAGTTATGAACGTGACCGGATAAAACTAAATCTGGTAAAACATTGGAAATTTTGTATGCCTTTTCTAAAAGATTTTGCATCGCATAACTCGGACCGTGACCGGTATCCATCGAAAAAGGGGCGTGGTGTAACGTAATAATCAAAGCCTTTTGCGGTTGATGTTTTCCGGCAGCTCTCAATTCATGGATTAACCATTCCTCTTGATCGCGTTTTACGATGCCGAATTGCGGCACATTGGTATATAATCCGATGATATTGGCCACGGGCGTTTCTAAAGTCCAATAAACATTCGGTTGAATCATCGTTTTTCGATGAATATTATTTCCGGTATTGGTCGGTATTTTTTGCGCGTCGTCACAAAAATATTTTTTAAAAGCATAGAGACTTGCCATTTTATTTCGTGTATTCGGATTTATATCGCCGTCGTGATTGCCGGGAATAGCGAATATCGGCGCTTTATAAAATTGATACGGTTCATAAAATTGTTTGCCGTATTTGTCAGCTTCACCAAAATTATAAACCACATCTCCGAGAATATAAAAAAAGGCAGGATTATTTGTTTTATTTTCCTCAAATTGTGTCGCCATATTTTGCGCCACCAATTTTTGATAGTGCGAATCTATTTCATCTCCCGTATCACCGACGGTATGAAAAACCATTTTTTGTGTTTTGATAATCGCATCATAATTTTTTTCGCCAACGACGGATTTTAAATCTAAACGATAAGGATAAGTACCGGTCGGTTGCGGTAAAGGTTGGAAACAGGTTGAGTCATTTACGATTTCTTTCGCACAATCACCCGTAGATTTAAATTCTAAATTTTCTACTTCATAGTTTTCAGACAACATAACAAATCAATTATTTCAGGAACTTATTTCTTTCTCATTCCTTAATGGTGCAAATAAAACGATTTCGGAATAAACAAAGTTTAGCCGGCAAAAAAATTGGAAAATAACGAAAGTATAACATTAGAAGAAAATTTTAATTACCCACGTATTATTTTAAAGAAAAACAACCGCGTTAGACTCGAGCGTTAATAGTTATACTTTATATTTACAGGCTCGTCCCTCTTCGCGGGAATAGTGAGTGAAAAGTATAAGCTAAGTAAATTACCATTATTCATTAAAAGTGCGCATCGAATTAAATCTGCCGGCATTTCAATACAATCTTGTGATAGAAAAACGAAACGAAAAGCAAAATATGAAGTCTGCTTATGTCGTTTTCGACCCTGTACGCAAAAAAAAAATCGTACTTACGACCGAAGAAATTATTCGCCAGTTGATGTTGCAATATTTAATGATTGAAAAAAAATATCCGAGTGCACGTATCCGCGTTGAAAAAGGATTGAAGGTAAATACCCGTCTCAAGCGTTGCGATATTTTAATTTATAATCGGCAAGCGCAACCCTACATACTTGTTGAATGTAAATCACCCGAAGTAGAAATTGATGATACTGTTTTTGAACAAATTGCGCGTTACAATTTAACTTTGCAAGTACCTTATCTTGTCGTCACTAACGGTATTACTACTTATTGTTGTAAAATGAATTTGTCGGAAAAAAGTTGGATTTTTTTAAATGATATACCTATTTTTGATGCTGAAATATGAATTGGATGATTGGTTGGTTAGTCTAAATTTTTTTGAATACCGATTAACTAACTAACCAACTAACCGACTAACCCACTAATTATGCCAAAAGATAAATTTCTAATACTCGGCGCGAACGGAAAAATCGGTACAGGATTGACCAAAGCGTTGCGAGAAATACACGGGCAAGAACAAGTTATCGCAACGGATATACATTTGCCGATTGACGGCGCATCTCATTTGCCTTTTGATAAGTTAGATGCTACTGACGGTTCAAAAATGGCGTATCTCGTAGAAAAGTACCGCATCACGCATATTTATCACTTAGCCGCAATTTTATCTACAAAAGGTGAAATCAATCCGCTTAATATGTGGGATGTGAACATGAAATGTTTCTTCAATGTTTTGGAAGCAGCGCGCAGTTTTAAAATAAAAAAAGTATTTTTTCCGTCGAGTATTGCCGTGTTCGGTTCCAACACGCCGCGATTAAATACGCCTCAAGATACCATCAGAACGCCCGAGACCGTTTACGGTATGAGTAAAGTGGCTGCCGAAAACTGGTGTAGTTACTATTTTAAAAAATATGGTGTTGATGTGCGTTCGTTGCGTTATCCCTGTATCATTCATAAAACAGAATCAACGGGTAGTACCGGCGATTTTGCTGTCGATATGATAAAAAGTGCCGTCACCGGTGCCGCTAATGAATGTTTTATTGAAGCCGGTACGCGTATGCCTTTGATGTATGTTGACGATGCGGTGCGTGCTACGCTGGAAATTATGGATACACCGGCATCGAAAATTACAATTCGCAGCAGCTACAATTTATCCGCATTTAGTGCTACGCCCGGCGAATTATTTGAAGAAATAAAAAAATATTACCCGCTTTTTAAACTGATTTACAAACCTGATTTCAGAGAAAATATCGCACGGTCATGGCCTGAAACCATTGATGATGCTGCCGCTCGCAATGATTGGAACTGGCAACCACATTTCAATTTAGAAGAAACCGTAAATGCCATGATAGTATTTTTAAAAAAAAATAAAATTGAATGAGGCACTATTGCATCTACTTGGGTTTTTACCCAAATAATTCCGGAGTGGGCAGAAAAAGAACTCGAATACTTACTAAAAAAACGCGCAAAGAATTTATTTTTCTTTGCGCGTTCCTAATTTCACCTATAACCCATAACCTATCAACCATATTTTTTTGCGTGTAAATTCCCTAAAAATCTTTCCAATTCGGCATCGTCGTGAAATAAAACTTCGCGTGGTTTCGAGCCTTCATTTGGTCCGACAATGCCGAGATGCTCCAATTGATCCATAATTCTGCCGGCACGATTGTAACCGAGTTTCAAACGGCGTTGTATCATAGACGTTGAGCCATGTTGATTTTGAACGACCAAACGCGCCGCATCATCAATCATATCATCAAGATCGTTGACATCAACAGCACCGGGTGAATGAATAGTATCTTCGCCGACAAATTCCGGTAAAAAATATGGGGTGGCGTAACCGGGTTGATCGGCGATGAAATTAATGACACGCTCAACTTCCGGCGTATCCACAAAAGCGCATTGCAAACGCACAATGTCGGAACCTGCAGTCAAAAGCATATCACCTCGACCGATAAGTTGGTCTGCACCATTCGAATCCAAAATCGTACGCGAATCCACTTTCGATGCGACTTTAAACGCCAAACGCGCCGGAAAATTCGCTTTAATTACACCCGTAATAATATTCACCGAAGGGCGTTGCGTTGCAATAATTAAGTGAATACCGACAGCTCGCGCCAATTGTGCCAAACGACCAATCGGCAATTCGACTTCTTTACCGGCGGTCATAATTAAATCGGCAAACTCATCAATCACTAAAACGATAAACGGTAAATAGCGGTGTCCTTTTTCCGGATTCAAACGTCGGGCTATAAATTTTTCGTTATATTCTTTGATGTTACGCGCTTGCGCTTTTTTCAATAAATCGTAGCGTTGATCCAT
>JAYTIA010000398.1:0-11385 GCA_043732145.1 Saprospiraceae bacterium | reverse complement strand
TGATGACATTTAATCAAAACATCGCGTTGTCATCGGGTTCGGCTTGTACATCTGCTTCGCTCGAACCGTCTTATGTATTAGTTGCAATGGGTCTCGGTGATGATTTAGCACATTCTTCATTGCGTTTTTCTCTCGGTCGTTTCACAACAGAAGAAGATATTGATTACACGATTCAAGCGATTCGCAAAGGTGTGAATCATATGAGAGAACTTTCGCCGATTTGGGAAATGTATAAAGAAGGTATTGATTTAACGCAAGTGCAGTGGTCGGAACACTGATTTTTCTTATGATGAATGATGAATGATGAATGATGAATTTTTTTAGGAATTAATCATTTGTAATTTTTATTTGTCTATTAGTTTGATTTTTTCGTCTAAATAAATAGTTGATGGTGGGTAATGTTTTGGTTTGGGTTAATTAATTTACAATTTTACTCGGCATCATTCATCATTCATCATTCATCATTCATCATTAAATTTACTTGTAATGGCATATTCACAGAAAGTAATCGATCATTTCAATCACCCGAAAAACGTGGGTACTTTAGATAAAGCTAAAAGAAACGTCGGTACGGGTTTAGTAGGTGCGCCTGAATGTGGCGACGTTATGCGTTTGCAAATCGAAGTAGATGAAGCGACGAACACCATTACTGACGCGAAATTTAAAACTTTCGGCTGCGGTTCTGCTATTGCTTCTTCTTCTTTAGCAACAGAATGGTTAAAAGGAAAAACAATTGACCAAGCTCTTACGATTGACAATATGGATATTGTTGAAGAGTTGGCTTTGCCGCCGGTAAAAATTCACTGCTCTGTTTTAGCCGAAGATGCTATTAAAGCTGCTATTAAAGACTATCAGAAAAAAAGTGGCGTAGCAGTCGAAAGTGAATTAGTAGCGCACTAAATTTTAAGACAATGGTCTATAGACAATAGACAATGGAAATTAATTAAAAATTGATTGTCCATCGTCTATCGTCCATTGTCCATCATCCAAAATTTTTACTATGATTTTTGTAGCTGATTCTGCAAAAGAGAAAATTTTAGAATTAAAAAAAGGCGGCAGTGTATCACCGAATCATTTCATTCGCGTCAGTGTCGTGAGTGGAGGTTGTTCGGGTTTGTCTTATAAAATGGATTTCGATAACGAAAGCAAACCGAATGACCAAGTTTTTGAAAACAACGGCATAAAAGTTGTCACCGATTTGAAAAGTTTTCTCTACTTATTTAATACTACACTCGAATTTTCAGGCGGATTAAACGGTAAGGGTTTTGCCTTTAATAATCCGAATGCCGCTCGCACTTGCGGTTGCGGCGAAAGTTTCGCCGTTTAATTTACAATTTTTTCTCCATTCATCCGACTTACAATAATACCAATGCGGTGCATTTCCACCGTTAGGATAAATAATTATCAATGAAACATAAAGCTATTGCCATTGATGCGGTTTTAGCCGATGCTCAGAATTTAGATATTCAAGAGACAGTCGGTCGCGAAAAGGATCGTTTGTTGGCTTTTATTCGCAAACGTATTCCGCGTCAAGACGAAGCAGAGGATATCATGCAAGATGTGTTTTATGAACTCACAGAAATGGCGCGTTTAATGAAACCCGTTGAACAAATTGCTTCTTGGTTGTTTACCGTAGCGCGTAATAAAATTACGGACAGATACAGAAAAATGAAACCGGCATTGTTGGAAGATGTTTTTAGAACCGGAAATGTGAAAGATGATGACAGAATGTATTTGCTCGATGATATTTTGCCGCCCGCCGACGCACACAGTGCCGATACTGAAATGATGCGTAATACAATCACGGAAGCATTAATGGCAGCATTAAGCGAATTGCCGATCGACCAACGCGATGTTTTTGTTTGGCATGAAATTGACGATTTAAGTTTTAAAGAAATTGCCGAAAAAACCGGTGTGTCCATTAATACATTGCTGTCGCGTAAGCGCTACGCCATTTTATTTTTGCGCGAGAAATTACAATTACTGTATTCCGATATTAATGAGAAGTAGCAAATGAAAATAGATCACGCTTCGCTCGATAAATTAGCAAAGATTTTATTTTTTGTTGTTCTTCGGTTTTTAATCGTTGGTACAGCCAGCATGTTTTTGTGGAATTGGTTATTACCAACGTTAGTTAATGCTGCACCGATTAATTTTTTGCAAGCAGTCGGATTAATGATTCTCGGTCGGTTACTTACCGGTAGCTTGAAAATTGGCGTCGGACTTTCAACTTTTCGTAAAAAAAATGACAGTAACGGCGATAATTTAATGGATGATGAAGAGGGCGACAACGATTATGAATACAAAGCCCGTTTACGCAATGATTTAAGAGAAAGATGTAAAAATTTCGGACAAAAAACGAAAGAGAAACAGGAAAAATAGACAATAGAAATGAAAATAAATTCATCGTCAGTAAGTCCGTCGTCAGTAAGTCAATAAAAATTCTAACTAAAATTTATCTCCGCATTATCGCCGATATTTAATTGGCGACTTACACCCGTAATGGAAGTATCGCTGCCGATAATCGAATGACTGATCACGACATCGCGCAAATTGGAAAAACTGCCAATGATACTGTTTTTTACAATCGAAGAATTAATTACGGAATTATCGCCAATCGTTACATAGGGACCAATAATGGAATTATCAATTTGACAACCCGTGCCGATGCACACCGGGTGAACGATAATCGTGTTGTCGTAAGGCGGTAAATCTACGGAGTATAAGTGATCGCGTTGCAAGAGCATCACGTTGGTTTCTAACAGCACTTCTTTTTTTCCGCAATCAAACCAATTATTGACAGTGATGGTAGAAATTTTTACGCCGTTTTCAATCATGATTTGTAAACCGTCCGCTAATTGAAATTCGCCGAGCGTGCGGATATTATTTTTTATATTGTGGTCTAACGCGGCTAATAAGGCTTCGACTTCTTTTATTTTATACAAACCGACGATGGCTAAATTAGAGTGCGGAATTTTCGGTTTTTCAATCAATTTTTTTACAAAACCTTTGCTGTCCAATTCAACTATACCGAAATCGCGCGGATTGCGTACCTCTTGCACACCCAAACAACTTGTCGGCGTTTCGAGCATGAGGTTGACATCAATATCGAATACAGTATCGCCGAGCGCGATAAAAATATCGGCATCATCTTTAATTACTTTACGTGCAGTCCAAACAGCGTGACCTAAGCCCTCTCGTTGCGTTTGCTCAACGAAAGTCACACGGAGTTCCGGATATTTTTCGTGAATAAACTGCCGAATTTTTTCGCCAAGATAGCCAATCACTAAAACAAATTCCGTAAACCCCGCTTTCAAAAGCGAATCTATGATGTGTGCGAGTATAGGTTTTCCGGCAACCGGAATCAAAGATTTTGGTTGCGTATATGTATGCGGTCGAAATCGCGTGCCGGCACCGGCTACAGGGATTATTACTTTCATAAATTATAGTTGATAGTTGACGGTTAACGATTAAGATTATTGGTTTACTTGAAAACCATAAACTTCAATCATCAACCGTGAACTAACCTTAATCATCACTCTTCAAAAATGTATCCATTAAACCACTGACTAAGCCGCCTTGCTCACGCTGATTGGTCGGTGCGGCATAACTTAATATGCGACTTGCCAAACGACTAATCGGAATTGTTTGCACCCAAACTTTTCCCGGTCCGCGAAGCGTTGCATAAAACATACCTTCACCACCGAAAATAACATTTCTTATACCTTTTACAAATTCAATATCGTAACTGACACTACCGGTGAAAGCAACCACGCAACCGGTATCAATGCGCAAAGTTTGACCGATTTCTAAATCTTTTTCAACGACATAACCGCCGGCGTGAACAAAACAAAAGCCATCGCCTTCTAATTTTTGCATAATAAAACCTTCACCGCCAAATAAACCGGTGCCGAGTTTTCGTTGGAACTCGATACCGATGGTCACGCCACGCGCTGCACACAAAAACGCATCTTTCTGCGCCACCACTTTGCCGCCGAGTTGCGCTAAATCCAATGCAATAATTTTTCCCGGATATGGAGCTGCAAAAGTAACACGCGATTTACCAAACCCTTCATTGGTGAACGCGGTTAAAAATAAACTTTCACCGGTGATGACGCGTTTGCCGGCTGCAAAAATTTTTGATAAAAAAGTATTCGTTTGCGCACCGCCGTCACCGAATATGGTGTGCATTTGAATGCCGTCCTCCATCATCATAAAACTGCCGGATTCGGATACGACAGTTTCTTGCGGGTCTAATTCAATTTCGACGCATTGAAGTTCTTCGCCGTAAATTTTGTAATCTATTTCGTGAGATGTCATAACTTGCTTATTGGTTATTAGTTTTGTGTTAGTGAGAAATCAACACCAAAAATAAATAAAAAAACCTAAAAGAAACTAAATGCTGTTTATCTTTTTTTTATTAATTGAGTTATGCCTGTTACCTTAAAAAATAAAAAAATTTATACCTTGCACACAATTAGGAATGTTACATACTTTTATCAATCAAAGCAGTTTTAGCGTGGAAAAATAGAGTATCAGTGTTTTAAAAAAATATTAGTTGCTTCGCCACATTTTAGCGACATTGCCGACTATTTCCTCTCTCTTACTGAAACCAATAGTACTGCAATTTTCGGAAATTTGGGTAAAAATAAAACGCTTTTAAACATTATTACCACAACACTCGCAGAAATTTGTAAACGACAAGGCTTAATAGAAAAAGATGCTCTTATTATGCCGGCGGGTTTGCAGATGATTGAAGTGCGACAACACAATTTTCAGCACGGTGTAGGTTTCGTTGACGGGAAATACATTTTTACATTTTTCTACTTCTCCAATTTAGACAAAGGTTTAACTTCGTTAGCATGTATTGGCAGCAATACTTTTTTCGCCCGCATGACTTCTAAAAGTATGCACACAGATAAAAATCCGGCGGACGATTTCAGTCAAAATCAATGTACGTGTTGAATAGCCGTGCGTAAATCGAGTGTCGTTTCAAGCAGAGATTGAAACGTATGTTTGCGTTTTTTTTACTTCAAATGAGCAAATTGTTGACGAGCAAAGAAACTCAATTTTGGCTACAACATCAGTTGATCTGACTACTTCCGGTTATTTGCTGACCTGTACCTTTGCAGCATTATAAAAAATAAAAAACTTTTTAAATGAAAATTGTAATTACAGGTTCTCTCGGAAACATCAGCAAACCGTTAACGATTGAGTTAGTGAAAAAAGGACACGCAGTCACTGTCATCAGCAGTAAAGCAGAAAGACAAAAAGATATCGAAGCACTTGGTGCAAAAGCTGCAATCGGCACAATGGAAGATGCCGACTTTCTAACTGCGACCTTCAAAGGTGTAGATGTAGTTTATGTCATGGAAACACTTGCTGTTACCGCTTTCTTCGATCCGAATATTGATGTCGTAGATGCTATTAATAAAATTGGCGAAAATTACAAACAAGCCATAAAACATTCGGGTGTAAAACATGTGGTGCATTTGAGCAGTATCGGTGCACATACCAACAAAGACAACGGGCTTTTAGCGATGCACTACAATGTCGAAAATATTTTGAGAGAATTGCCGAGTGATGTTTCCATTAAATTTATGCGTCCGGTTGGTTTTTATACTTATTTTTTTACGTTTATACCTCTTATAAAAAATCAAAGTATCATCGTTGCAAATTTCGGCGGTGATTTCAAAGAACCTTGGGTTTCACCCTTAGATATTGCTGATTTTATTGCCGAAGAAATGGAAAAACCTTTTGTCGGCAGAACAATTCAATATATAGCCAGCGAAGAAATTTCAACCAATGAGGTAGCGAAAATTTTGGGGGAAGCAATCGGTAAGCCGGATTTAAAATGGGTCGTTATTCCGGATGAACAAATGGAAAACAATATGATAGCAATCGGAATGAATCCGCAAACTGCTAAAGGCATGGTTATCACTCAAGGCAGCAGAACAAGAGGTTTGTACGATGATTATAACCAACACAAACCAAAATTGGGAAAGGTGAAATTAAAAGATTTTGCTAAAGAATTTGCCGTTGTATATAATCTTTAATAGTAAATTTTTGAAAATAACATCAATTATATTTAACTACTTTCAAAAATTGCCGGCGTTCTAACTTTCCTGTATGAAAATAGAAAAATGAATTTCTTTAATTAATTAAAATAAAATAAAATGAAAATTGTTTTAACGGGTTCTTTAGGTCATATTAGCAAACCGCTTGCTAAAGAGTTGGTGCAAAAAGGACATCAAGTCACTGTCATCAGCAGTAAAACTGAAAGACAAAAAGAAATTGAAGCATTGGGGGCAAAAGCTGCCATAGGTTCCATGCAAGATGCCGAATTTTTATCGAAAACTTTTGTAGGGGCTGATATTGTTTATCTTATGGAGCCAAGCGATCCGGCAAATTTTATTGATAAAAATTTTGATGTGTATAAAGCTACAAGCGAAATAGTAAATAATTACAAGAAGGCTGTTGAAAAATCAGGTGTAAAAAAAGTGGTGCATTTGAGCAGTATTGGCGCACATACCGACAAAGGTGTTGGTCTTTTAAGATTTCATTATATCGCCGAAAGTATTTTGAAAGAACTACCCAATGATGTCTGTATCAAATTTATGAGGCCCGTTGGTTTTTATTATAATTTACTGATGAATATTGAGGTGATTAAAGCACTGAGTAAAGGTTTTATTGGTAGTATAATGGCATTGCAACATTATGGTATTGCCGGCTTGTTGAGTGGCAAAAGAGGAGTCATCGTTTCCAACTATGGAGGAGATGTGGTAAATTTGTTAGTGTCTACGTATGACATTGCTTCAGTAATTGCCGAGGAAATGGAAAAACCCTTTATTGGAAGATCATTTCGATACATAGCAAGTGAAGAACTCACCTGCAATGAAGTAGCTAAAATATTGGGTGAAGCAATAGGTAAGCCGTATTTAAAATGGGGAACTATTTCCGATAAAATGCTTACCAATACTATGCTTAAAAGAGGAATAAATGAAGCAATGGTAGAAGGGCTTGTAGAAATGGGGGCTTCCGGACGTGAAGGTAGGATGTATGAAGATTATTACAAACATAGACCTATATTGAGTAAAACTAAGCTCAAAGACTATGTCAATGAATTTGCTGAAGCGTATAACAAAAAATAATTAAATTAAAAATGACAAATACGCAACCATACCGGATTAAAACGATAAGTCAATATCATCAGATTCTCGGGCTGCCGAAGCCGGAACATCCTTTAATAAGTGTAATAAATTTAGAATCTTTTAAATCGAAACCGATAACCGAACCGATGAGTTTAGTATTTGATTTTCATTCCGTTTCTTTAAAAAAGAATTTTATTACCAAGTTTAAATACGGACAGCATGAATCTGATTTTGATGAAGGTACTTTATTTTTTATGTCGCCGGGTCAAGTATTTGGTATTGGAATCAACAAAGAGGAATTATTAACACGATCCGGATGGATTTTACTCATTCATCCTGATTTTTTATGGCATACCCCACTTGCCAAAACGATCAATCAATATGACTACTTTGGTTACTCGGTCAATGAAGCCTTATATCTTTCCGAAAAAGAAGAAATAATAATCGACGGCATTATAAAAAACATAGAACAAGAATATCATTCAAACATTGATAAATTTAGTCAAGATATTATTATCGCTCAACTTGAAGTGTTGTTTAATTATTCAGACAGGTTTTATCATCGGCAATTCATAACTCGAAAAATATCGAATCATCAAATTCTCAATTGTTTAGAAGATATTCTAAAAACATATTTTGAGAGCAATACCAAAATAAATAAAGGATTGCCATCTGTCCAATTCATTGCCGAAAAATTAAACGTATCTCCTAATTATCTTAGCAGGTTGCTTAAAACTTTGACCGGACAAAGCACGCAGCAACACATCCACGATAAATTAATTGAAAAAGCTAAAGAGAAACTTTCTACCACCGAATTATCTGTCAGCGAAATTGCTTACGAATTGGGGTTTGAGCATTCGCAGTCTTTCAGCAAATTATTTAAATCAAAAACAAATTTTTCACCTTTGGAGTTTAGGCAATCGTTTAATTGACAATGGAAGTTTAAATTTTAAAGAACTTCAAAACTTTGCATTATAAGGAAAGAGAAATTAAAACCATATCAAATTTACTAAAAATGGCAACAATAAAATCAGGAACTCTTACAAATCAAGACAAACCCGTCGCGTTGGTAACAGGGGCTAATCAAGGAATCGGTCTTCAGATAGCAAAAGATCTTGTGGCACACGGCTTCACGGTGCTGGTCGGGTCTCGCAATTTTGAGCGCGGCGAAACTGCTGCAAAAGAAATTGGGATGGATGCTCACGCTATACAACTCGACGTAACGGATCCGGCTTCGATCACTGCCGCCGCACAGCGCATCCGCAACGAATTTCATCGGCTCGACGTGCTTATCAACAACGCTGCTATCTCGAATACACGTAAGACACCGGGTATGTCCCTACAGGAATACGCTAAGATATCGCTCCCGAGTAACGTATCACTTGATGAAGTGCGGGCGGTGTGGGAGACTAACGTGTTCGGTGTTCTCGCCGTTTATCAGGCGATGCTGCCACTCTTACGAGAAGCACCGCAAGCCCGTATCGTTAACGTATCGAGTGGCGTTGGCTCTCTGACGAGGAACGCTGACCCGAACTTTGGCTACCGTACTTTCTACGGTCCGGTTTATCCTGCTTCCAAAACGGCTCTCAACGCTATGACCCTCGCCATGTCTATTGAGTTGGAAGCGACCGGTATCAAGGTCAACGCTGTATCACCCGGCTTCACGAAGACAGCTCTCAACGGGTATGAAGGAACTGAAACTGTTGAAGAGGGTGCTGCCGAAGCAGTGCGCGTTGCGCTACTCGGTTCGGACAGTCCTACCGGAACTTTCTCGCACGCAAAACTCGGCATACTTCCTTGGTGATAGAAAGGGCGTTTAAGAAAATCTATAGTAGTTCAGACAAATATCAACGTTTGTTTTGTACGATATCACAAAATAAAAAAAACATGAAAATTTTAGTAACCGGTGCAACCGGACAATTAGGTAGTGTAGTTGTTGAGACTTTGTTAAAAAAAATGCCGGCAAAACAAATAGTAGTGATAAGTCGCAGTGCCGAAAAAGTTTTAGAACTTCAATCAAAAGGTTTGAAAGCGTTTCAAGGCGATTATGATGATTTAATTTCCCTCGAAAAAGCTATGAAGGGTGTGGATAAAGTTTTGCTCATTTCTAGCTCGGATCCGGTCAATCGTATGCAACAACACCGCAACGTTGTTGATGCTGCAAAAAAAATCGGCGTTAAACACATTGCTTACACCGGTCGTTCTTTACGAAATGTGCATACGCTTGAAAATAAATTAATGGTAGATCATTTCTTGACAGAAGATTATATTCGTGAAAGTGGTATCGCATACATCATTTACCGCAATGCTTTGTACATGGATGTATTGGTTTATTATGTCGGCAAAAATATTTTCGAAACCGGATTTTTTCCGCTACCTGCGGGAGACGGAAAAGTTGCTTTCGCGTTAAGAAAAGATATTGGTGAAGCCATCGCCAATAGTCTTGTAAAAATAGAAATTAAAAACAAAATTATCAAATTTACAGGGAATGCATCTTATTCATTCCATGATGTGGCTGCGGCATTATCAGAACTTTCGGGCAAAGAAATAAAATATATGCCGCTCGAATTAGATACTTATATAGAAAAAATGAAAGAAACCGGTTTACCCGAACGTATGATAAAACTTATCGCCGATTTTAACATTGATATAAAAAACGGACAAGAAGATGAAGTGACGAGTGAAATGGAACAGGCACTCGGTCGCAAACCGATATCGCTTAAAGAAGGTTTGAAGATTTTGTTTGGTTTATAGAAAGTATAAAAACTAAAAAACGTGAACGAAGTAAAACCTCGTTCACGTTTTTTTTTAATAAAAAAAGATTTATCATTTATCTTTCATCAACTAAAAACCCTACGCGCTCAACGCAGCGGCACCGCCCACAATTTCCGAAAGTTCTTTCGTAATTGCTTCTTGACGCGCTTTATTATAATTGATACGCAAGTTTTTCAATAAATCGTTCGCATTTTCAGTGGCTTTATCCATTGCCGTCATACGCGCACCGTGTTCGCTGGCATGCGTATCAAGTATGGATTTATAAAGATTGGTTTGCAAAAGACTCGGCACTAAACTTTCGAGTAATTCTTCTTGTCCCGGTTCGAAAATATAATCAGCACGCATTTTTATTGCACCGCCTTTGGCTTTATCTTCCTTACTTACTTCCAACTTAGCAAGCGGTAAAAATTGTTCGCACACCGGAAATTGCGTTCCGGCGTTTTTGAAACGACCATAAGCGGTAGATACATTGTCAAATTTTTTCGCTTCAAAATCTGCCATTACCACTTCCGCAATCTTTTTCACGTTGTCGAATTCCAAATTACTAAAAGTATCAACGTAATCACTTACAATTTTACAGTTCGTGTAACGACGACGCATAAAATCGTTACCTTTTTTACCGACGCAAATGATCGTGAGCTTACCGTTGTCGCGTTGCTTGGCATATTTTGTATTGATAGTTTCAACGGCAGCCTTGATGATATTCATGTTAAAAGCACCCGCCAAACCTCGATTAGAAGTAATCACAATCATACACGCATTTTCAATCGGACGGTCGGCACCAAATGAAGTCGTCGCATCGCTGCCGAGACTACTCAACACGTTGCGCATCATATTGTTGAGTGCAATATCGTACGGACGCATTTGTGTAATTGCTGCTTGTGCTTTACGCAATTTTGCGGCCGAAACCATTTTCATGGCTTTTGTAATTTGTTGCGTACTAATCACCGACGCAATGCGAATACGTACTTCTTTTAAATTTGCCATATCTATTAGCTCTCAGCCGTCAGCCGTCAGCTATCAACTATTAACTTTCAGGGAAACTGATAGCTGATAGCTGATAGCTGATAACTGAAAACTATTTTAATTGAGTAGAAATTTCAGCCGCTAAAGTTTTTAATTTATCTAAATCAGCGTTCTCTAATTTGCCTTTGCGGAAATTTTCTAAAATATCTTTATGACGTGCATCGAGTGCCGTGTAAAGATTTTCTTCAAACTCACGCACTTTATTTCTCGGCACATCGCGTAATAAATTCGTTGAACCACAATACATCGAAGCCACTTGTTTTTCAACAGTCACCGGTGAGTATTGCGGTTGTTTTAAAAGTTCAACGTTACGCGCACCTTTATCCAAAACTGCTTTTGTGGCGGCATCTAAATCGGAACCGAATTTAGAGAAAGCTTCCAACTCGCGGTATTGTGCTTGATCGAGTTTTAAAGTACCCGATACTTTTTTCAT
>JAYTIA010000397.1:0-4451 GCA_043732145.1 Saprospiraceae bacterium | reverse complement strand
CCGGCGGTTCGAGTATCGGCATGAGTCGCGTTGAAAAACCGGAAGATATTGATGCGGCAATTGAAAAAGCGTTTATAGAAGATGAACAAGTTTTGGTTGAACAATTTATTAAGGGCAGAGAATTTACAATCGGTGTGATGCGTACACGCGGCGAAGTAGTGGTTCTGCCGATTTGTGAAGTGCGTTCTAAGCGTGCTTTTTTTGATTTCGAAGCAAAGTATGAAGGCGCAAGTGAAGAAATTATTCCGGCACCGATTGATGAAAAACAAGTGGATACTTTGCGCGAAACTGCAAAGAAAGTATATGCTGTATTCAATTGTAAAGGCATTGTGCGAATAGATTTTATTTGGCACGATATTGAAAACGTGCCGTATATGCTCGAAATAAATACAGTTCCGGGACAGTCGGAACAAAGTCTCGTACCTCAAATGGTTCGCGCTTACGGTTGGACAATGCAGGAATTTTATACAAGACAATTAGAAAGTTTGGTTGGTTAATTGGTTAAAAATTCGGACCAAATAATTAACCTACTAACCAACCAAACTAAACAAAAATAAATTATGATAGAAAAACTAAAATATATTGGCAAAGAGATTTATCTCTTTATTTCAAGTCGTATTTTTTTGATTAATTTCGGAAAAATTTTAGGCATTACAATTGGTGGGTTAATGTTCCTGTTTTTGTCTTTGAGATTTTGTACAAGACATGGCGAAGCGATTAAGGTGGGAAATTATATTAATAAAAATATGCGTCAAGTAATACCGGCGTTGAAAGATGCGGGGTTTGATTATATCGTTACCGACTCGCTTTACAGAGAAGGTATTGCTGCCGATTTAGTAATTGATCAAAACCCTGCACCTAATTCGTATGTGAAAGGCGGACGCACTATTTATCTGAAAATCACAAAAGCAGCGGGTGATTTAATTACTCTCCCGGATATTGCCGGACGTGATGATATAAATTTCTATCGGAGTAATCTCGAACAACTTGGGATAAAAATTGCAAAAATCGATACTATTTTAGATGCCAATTTATCGGATGGAACGATTATGAACATAATTGTACGTGGCAAAGATGTGACGAATGTACTCAAACAAGGTATAAAAGTACCTCAAGGCAGTACAATTGATGTTGTCATTTCTAAAAGAGAATCCGGTGACGTAACTGTTCAAAATGTGCAGTGTAAAACAGCAGATCAAGCTTCCATTATTTTGGGAGCAGTCGGATTAATAATTGGCACCATCGTACCGGATGCAAGTGTGACCAATCAAAATACGGCGTATATTTTAAAACAAGAACCGGATGCCGGCGTTACTATTAAAAAAGGAACGCCGATAACCATTTATATCACGCAAAAAAAACCGAACGATTGTCCGGATAACGGATTTCCGGAGCATTGATTTTATTGGTTATAGGTTATCTGTTATCGGTTGATACATTTTAACAAGTAATCGATAACGAATAACCGATAACCGATAACCACCCTCAATGAAAAAAAGACTCACTGCTTTCATAGAAAAGAATTATCTTTTCTCGCCCGATGAGCAATTACTCGTGGCGGTAAGTGGTGGTGTAGATTCAATGGTATTGTGCGATTTATTGAAAAGTTGTGATTATATTTTTTCGGTTGCTCATTGTAATTTTCAGTTGCGCGGAGCAGATTCCGATGCAGACGAAAATTTTGTAAAAGATTATTGTAAAACCCCACTCATACCTTGTTTCACCAAAAAATTTGATACACTTGAGATGGCAGAAGCTGCAAAAAAATCTATTCAAGAAACCGCACGTGATTTGCGTTATGCTTGGTTTTCGGAATTGTTGAACGAACACAGCCATTTAAAATATCTCGTCACGGCACATCACGCTTCCGATAATGTTGAAACTATTTTATACAGATTAGCAAAAGGAACCGGTTTAAACGGCTTGACAGGCATTTCGGTAAAAGACAGTAAACGTCGCATTGTTCGTCCTTTGCTGTTTGCTTTCAAAAATGAAATTTTAGATTATGCCAAAAAAAATGGTATTGCCTATCGCGAAGACAGTTCAAACGCAAGCGATAAATATCGGCGCAATTATATTCGACACCACATCGTTCCGGCATTTGAAAATATAAATCCGGCGTTTGAAAAAACAATGGAACACTCGATTGATGTATTCAAAGATATTTTTTCTTTTTACTTGGAAGCCCTTTCGTCATCTAAAATAAATTTTGTTCGCACAGAAAAAGAACTAACGATAATTGATTGGGAAAAATTAACCGAAAACATACACAAAAAACTTTTACTCTACGAATTTTTAACGCCCTTCAATTTCAATTACGAACAAGTTATACAAATTATCGCAGTCTTAGAAAAAGATAATGAAAGCGGCAAGAAATTTTTTTCAGACACGCACGAATTATTACTGAACAGAAAAGAAATAATCTTACGCGATAAAAATTTTTCAAAAAAAAATTCCGAAAAAACTTTGAAGAAAAATTTTTTTAAAAGTTTTCCGGAAAATAAATTTTCAAAAAATTATTTCGAATTAAGTTTTATTTTTGAGAAGAAAAAAATAATTTTTTCCGGAAAAAAAATAGAAATAAAAAATTCGCTTAACGACCATTCTATTGTTTCGGGTAATAAAACTTTTGCAAGTTTTGATGCCTGTGTTTTAAAATTTCCGCTCATTATTCGCTCACCAAAAGCCGGCGATAAATTTCAGCCTTTGGGTATGAACGGGCAGAGTAAATTAGTAAGTGATTTTTTGCGTTCCATAAAACTTTCCGAATTTGAAAAAGAAAAGCAACTCCTCCTCACGGATGCCGACAATAATATCGTTTGGGTTATCGGACAACGGATTGATGACAGATATAAAATATCTAAAACGACTTCGGCTGCTTGGGAGTTTAGTGTGAGTGGCGAATTAGGAATTGATTCGTTTTCTTCCGACACAACTAATTAACCGACTAACCAATTAACAAATGACTAAAGCCGCAGCGATTGCAGAAATTTTAGAAAAACTTTATCCGGAAACGCCGATACCTTTGAACCATGCCGATGACTATACCCTACTCATTTCCGTTATACTTTCGGCACAATGCACGGATGTGCGTGTCAATCAAGTGACACCTTTTTTATTTGAACAAGCAGATAATCCTTATGACATGATAAAACTTTCGGTGGAAGAAATCCGAAACATTATTCGTCCATGCGGATTATCAGGAAGAAAGTCGCAAGCTATTTCCGATTTATCGCACATATTGATTGAAAAACATAACGGAAAAGTGCCTGACAATTTTGAAGATTTAGAAGCCCTGCCGGGTGTAGGACACAAAACGGCTTCCGTTGTGATGTCGCAAGCCTTCGGCGTTCCTGCTTTTCCCGTTGATACACACATACATCGTTTAGCAACACGGTGGGGATTAACGAGCGGAAAAAATGTGGAACAAACAGAAAAAGATTTGAAAGCCCTTTTTCCGGAATCGTCTTGGAATAAATTACATTTACAAATTATTTTTTTCGGCAGACAGTACTGTCCGGCACGCGGACATAAAATTGCCGATTGTCCGATTTGCTCTATTTATGGTGTCAAAGAAAATAAAATTTGAGCGATTTATAAAAATAAAAGGTTATTTAACGTTTTGATTTTATTCATTTCTATCTTTGCGCTTTACATAATAAATTTCACTCAAAGACGTAAAAGTTTTCTTATTCAATTTTTATATTTTCAATGAAAAAAACAATTTTAGCATTTTCGTTTATTTTATGTGGTGCATTGTGTATTAACGCTCAAACGGCACCTGCAAAAAGTTCGTCAACCACACAAACTACGCCGGCTACGACGCAGAAACACAAAAAGCACAATCAAACGGCTGTCGGCATGTACGAATGTCCGATGAAATGCGAACCTGCTTCAAAAACTGCCGGCAAATGCGCAAAATGCGGCATGGATAAAGTAAAAGTGGGTGCGAAATAAAATATTACAAAATAAACTCAAAAAATCCACTTTCAAATGTTTTTGAATATGGATTTTTTTGTATTTTTGGGTGAATGATTAAACACGACAATAAAATAAATTGGTAAATGAAATTGAAATTCATAAATTGAAAATCATCATTTATTTCTCATCATTAAGTAAAATATGCTGCGCCCGTTCATTCTAATATTTTTAATTGCTCTTAGTCAAATAGGTTGTTTTCAAAAAACGCAACCGAATCAATCTTCTGCAGGTGTTCGCATCGACACAATGCCGGCAGTACCTTCCGGTACATCATCAACGGATAATGCGGCGACATCAGAAGTATATGCTAACGACCCGATTCCTCTGAAAGTGTATCAAGTTTTGCAATACATTCGCAAAAATCACGCGCCGATGCCGGGTTTTGAAGGCGGCAGAACTTTCGGAAATTTTCAAGGCATTTTACCAAAAACGGATGCGACCGGTAAACAAATTGTGTATCAAGAATGGGA
>JAYTIA010000396.1:0-4452 GCA_043732145.1 Saprospiraceae bacterium | reverse complement strand
AAACGCCGTCTAACCCGAGTCTCGATTTAATTGATTTGGAATGGTTGGCAGCTTTAAAAACAAAACACAATTTGATTCTCAACGTGGATAATTGTTTCGCAACGCCTTATTTGCAACAACCCATGCGCTGGGGTGCGGATATAATTACTTACTCGGCGACGAAATATATTGACGGACAAGGACGCGTGATTGGCGGTGCGATTGTCGGCAAAAAAGAATTTATTCAACCGATGCGTTATTTTGCGCGACATTCCGGACCGAGTATGTCACCGTTTAATGCTTGGGTTTTATCAAAAAGTTTAGAAACTTTGGCAGTGCGTATGGATCGTCATTGCTCGAATGCTTTGAAATTAGCAATGGCTTTAGAAAAACATGAAGGTGTTGAAAGCGTGCGCTATCCTTTTTTGAAATCGAATCAGCAATACGCTTTGGCGCAAAAACAAATGCGCATGGGTGGCGGTATTGTTTGTTTTGAAATTAAAGGTGGCTTAGAATCAGGTAGAGAATTTCTGAATAATTTAAAAATGATTTCGCACACGCCTAATCTCGGTGATGCGCGTACAATTGCAATACATCCCGCATCTACAACACATTCAAAACTCACTGAACAAGAACGTATTGATGTGGACATTACGCAAGGATTAATTCGCATTTCTGTCGGACTTGAACATATTGACGATATTAAAAAAGATATTTTTCAAGCGATTGATGCCGCGGTTGCCGTTGATTCGTTGATTCGTTAATTGGTTTCTCAATCAGAATTTTCAGAATTACCGAAATTTTCAGAATGCGAGAATAGATAATATCCTTAAACAAGTTGGCATTTTTGAAATTTTTAAAATTATGAAAATTCTGATTCAGAAACCGCTAACAAATAACATAAAGAAAACAATAAAACAATGAAAAATACAACAACAATAGAAATAAAGCGCGTTGGCGAACCGTTTCATTTCGTTGCAAAAAACAGTGATAAAATTGAAGTTCATATAGATGCTTCTGCTGCTATCGGCGGTACAAATTTGGGTGCGCGTCCGATGGAATTATTGCTCATGGGTCTCGGCGGCTGCACGGCAATTGATGTGGTAAGTATCTTAAAAAAAGCGCGTCAACCTGTCGAAGATTTAAAAATTACTGTGACCGGTGAACGTGATGCTGATGCCGTTCCCTCACCTTACACCGCAATTCATTTGCATTATACGTTCACAGGCAATTTAAAACCGGAGAAAGTAGAACATGCTATTCAACTTTCAAAAGAAAAATACTGTTCGGCTTCAGTAATGTTGGAAAAAGCGGCGAAGATTACTTCTTCGTATGAAATTAGTTAGTTGATTAATTGGTTATGCTTTAGTAAAAATTAATTATCGGATTAACTAATTAGCTAATCAACCAGCTAACTAACTGAATATAAAATCTTTATCATGAAAAAATTATCATTTTTATCTGCACTTTTGATATACTGTTCAGCTTTACAAGCCCAAGACTTAGCTGATAACAAAACAGAACTCACGAGTCAAGAAAAAACTTGGCTGATTGGCGATGTTTTCAATGAAAGAAATGTTACTTTAGATCCGAAATACGAAGGCGTACAAGGTTCTTCGCTGCTATTGGATAATTATTTGCCGGGTAAAGTCATCGTCAATGACAGTATAACAACTGATCAAGAAGTTTTGATGAATATTGATGCGATTGCAGATGAAGTGCGCTTCAAAACGCCGAATAAACCGGAACGCGCCTTGAATAATAGCAAATTTCTCGGTGTGAAATTGAGAGATGAAAGCGGCAGAACTTTAATTTTTAAGCGTTTCAGAGTGTATGAAAAAGCATTCGGTAATCTTTTAGTTCAAATCATTTCCGAAAGCAATAAATTTACTTTAGTGAAATTGGTTCAAAAACAATTTCGTCGTGCCGATTTTCAAGACAGAGGCGTAGCAACATCAGGCAAACCTTACGATTATTTTGAGACAGTGACGACGTACTACATAAAAAAAGATAATCACCTTTTCAAAAAAATAAAGTTAGAAAAAAATGCTTTGATGGGTTTGGTGCCATCGGAAAAAATTAATGATTTAGAAAAAATTTGTAAAGCACACCATATTGGCTCAAAATTAGATGAGAATGAAGCAGCAGCTTTATTAAAAACGATTGAAAAAATGTAGTTTGGTTGGTTAGTCAGCTAGTCAGTTAATCTAAATTTTTAGAAAACTGACTAATTAACTAACCGACTAACGAACCAACCAACTTAAAAAATGTCTCAACACAAAACTAAAAAACACAAAGAGTGGAGTAATTTAAAAGGCGAAAATGCTTGGACGCTTTTTAAAGTCATGTCGGAATTTGTAGATGGCTTTGAAATTTTAAATAAAGTCGGTCCGTGTATTTCTATTTTCGGTTCGGCACGCACAAAACCGGGTCATGCCGATTATGAAAAAGCGGTAAAAATTGCTAAGCGCATGACCGATGAAGGTTACGGAGTCATCACCGGCGGTGGACCTGGTATGATGGAAGCCGGCAACAAAGGCGCGAAAGAAAACGCCGGCATTTCTATCGGTTTAAATATTGATTTGCCGTTTGAGCAAACTTACAATCCGTATATTGATATGGATAAAAATTTATCTTACCGTTTCTTTTTTATTCGCAAAGTGATGTTTGTCAAATACGCCCAAGCATTTGTCGTGATGCCGGGCGGTTTCGGTACACTCGACGAATTGTTTGAAGTGCTGACCCTCATTCAAACTAAAAAAATTAAGCGTGTACCGGTTATACTTATCGGAAAAGATTATTGGGCAGGGATGCTTGAATGGATTCAAAAAATGATGCTCGCAGAAGAACATTATATTAATCCGGAAGACATGAATTTATTGCCAACCACGGATGATCCGGAAGAAGTCGTTAAAATTATTAACGACTTTTATAAAGGCAAAAAATTTGAGCCGAATCTGGAACTTTAATGACGCACATACATATCAAAGTACCGACATTCGGTACGCGCCTTTTGAAAATAAGCTGTAGAATAATAATTTTCGCGCAGCAGTTTAAAATAACGGCGATATTGGGGCGGTAAGTCCGGAATTAATTTTGAACCAATCGTGTAGTGATTGTCGGCACTCATGTAAAATAAATTTTGATCACATTTGGCACACCAAAAAGCGCATTGCGCAGCCAAGTTTGGCGTTTTGTTGTGCGCCGATAAACGCGCTTGCTCAAAGGCATTCAATGCCATACTCATATTCAGCATTTCAAAATTGCCGTAGGGACGATTTTTTTCTTGAAAAATATTTTTTCCGGTATTTAAATATTTCCAGGTAGAACCGTTCCTTTTAAAATCAACGAGACCGCTACTGTTGCCGAAAAAACTCATGTTGTAGTAACCGAGACCCAATTGAAAATAAATTTCTGCAGCGTTGGCAATGCCGCCGAATTTTACGGTGCGTTCCAAATCATTCATTTTCTGTGCAAATTCGTATCGAGTAAAACCGCCGCTAGTCACCGCACAATTGATACAATCTTTTATCTTTTCAGTGAAAGGTAAAAATCTTTCGCTTGTATCCCGTTCTCCCACAGGAATATGCGAAAATGCTTCTTCAGCCGCATCAAAATGAAAACGGCTGAGATGCAAGCGTCCTTTTATATCCCAAATGTCACTCGTAATAGAACCCGTATCGTTTTTAATTGTTAACGTGTGTTCAAAATTTGTTTTATTTAATTTGATGGATAAAGACAGTACACTGTCAATAATTTCTTCTTGCGGATTGAGTTGCAAATCGCGCAAAGTAAATTCGCTTAAAAATGCCGCACCCGTTTCTTTTTTTCGGCGATATAAATAACCGACTCTTTCATAAAAATAATTCATAAATACTTCCGGATTATTTTTAAAAGGTATCGTCATCCGGTAATTATGTAAATCATGGACGATTGAATCGTCGGTATTTTGCACTTCACTAATTTCCGCCATTGTTTTGAACGCATCAATTTGTTGTAAGAGCGCGACATCTTTCGTCCGATTTTGTGCTAGATTCAATAATTTTACGCCTTGCTCCCTGTCGCCGGCGAGAATATATAAATAACCTTCAGTGGTTTTCCACAATGCAGGCAAATCCGTCTTGCGTTCTTCCGCTACTTGATGTACAAATTGCAAAAAACGGTTGAGGTAATTTAAAGAAGCATTTATGGTTTCGGTAGGGTAGCGTTGTCTTCGAAAATCGTAACCCAATAAAACTTTTTCTAAACGCAGCGTTTCGCGTATCAAAAGCATATCCAAAAAATCACTCTTCGGGTCGAGTGCGTATAACGATTTCATGTCTTCGAGTGCGTGTGCTTTGTCGCTGCCGGCACGAATGGCATACAAAGCGGCGCGTTCTTTATTATCGCGACATAATTTAGAACAATCTTGCCATTCTTGTTCCGTACGTACGTCAAAACTGATAAACGCTTGTTGTCGCTTGGATTTACAAT
>JAYTIA010000395.1:0-1609 GCA_043732145.1 Saprospiraceae bacterium | reverse complement strand
TATCCCCACTTCGCCAAACTTAAATTTAATCTCGGTCGCACATAAAACGGACTTGTAGAACTCAACATCCAACGCAATCCTTTTGAAATCATGCCGGGGGATGCCAACGGAATAATATGACTCGGTACAATCATACCAGCGTTGCCGTGCGAACAACTGTCTGATAAATTTGTTTGGTCAACGATTGTAATATCATAACCATGTTGATGTAAATAATAGGCAGAAAAAAGCCCGTTAATGCCGCCGCCGATGATGCAAATTTTCATTTTAATAAGTCGGTTAGTTGGTTGGTCTTTTAATTTTTCACTCATTTAGTTATTTATTCGAGTAGTTGGTTGGTGAGCACAATTTGCAAACCGACTATCTCACTAACCGACTAACCGACTAAATTCAAATAACCTGAAATCCAAACGCATACGGGTCGTCATTAGGGTCAATAGAAACAGTATTGTAACCGTAAATACGCGCCCAACCTTCAATACTCGGAATAATTGCCGGTTGCTCGCCGATTTGTGTTACACTTTCAACGCGCCCAATAAATTTTGACCCGATAATGCTTTCATGAATAAAATCTTCACCCTTTTTTAGTTTATTTTTAAAATACCATTGTGCCAACCGCGCAGAAGTGCCTGTGCCGCACGGGGAACGATCAATCGCTTTATCGCCGTAAAAAACAGCGTTGCGTGCCGAAGAGGTTTTGTCAATCGGTTCACCCGTCCATAAAATATGACTCAAGCCGTTGATTGTCGGATTTACCGGATGCACAAATTTGTATTTGTCATTCATGTTTTTGCGCATTGCTCGCGCCCAAGCAATGAGTTGTTCGGCTTTATAATTTTGTAAACCTGGAAAGTTTTGTTGCACATCGACAATCGCATAAAAATTACCGCCGTAAGCGACATCCACCGTGAGTTCACCTAAATCGGGACAATAAATAGTTAAATTTTCTGCTGCTAAATATGAAGGCACATTCACAATCTTTACCGATTTTACTTTATTGCCTTGTTGCTTATAAGTTGCCAAAACTAGCCCTGCCGGCGTTTCTATGCGCAAATGTCCTTTCTTTTTTGGTTTTACTAAACCTTCTTCAATAGCAATCGTGACAGTTCCGATAGTGCCGTGTCCGCACATCGGTAAGCAACCGCTTGTTTCGATAAATAAAACGGCAATGTCGTTTTCTGCGTCGTGTGGCGGATATAACATACTGCCCGACATCATATCATGTCCGCGTGGTTCAAACATCAAACCTTTGCGAATCCAATCGTATTCTTTTATAAAATGTTGCCGTTTTTCGCTCATGTTAGCACCGTTTAGAATTGGTGCGCCGCCGGCAACCAATCGCACCGGATTACCGCAGGTGTGGGCATCAATACAGAAAAAAGTTTTTTTCATTTTTCATTTTTCATTTTTCAAAATATTCGGCAACAACTCCTCCGAAAAATTTTGATAACTGATGGGTCGCAACCAACGCAGCACTGCGCTCTGTCCGACAGCACCGTAACGGCTGTCGGTACTCGCCGGAAACGGACCGCCGTGTTGCATCGCGTGTGTCACTTCAACGCCGGTCGGCACATTGTTCAAATTAATTCTGCCGCAAATTTGTGTAATG
>JAYTIA010000394.1:0-1611 GCA_043732145.1 Saprospiraceae bacterium | reverse complement strand
CCAGATCTTATAAGTTGAACCGTAAGCGTAACAGAACGCGCTCGGCACTGCATATACAAGGAAAAAAAGATCATTTTTTTCCCAAAAACCTTCTTTAGCGTGTTTCGGTAAATGGTGATCTGCATGCCATTTCCATAAAAATCCGTGCATGATGTATTTATGCGTGAACCACGCCATAAATTCCATTCCGATAACTGCGGAAAGTGTTACTAATATATAAAAAAACCAAGACTGCATATTTTTCAAATTACAAATTATGAATCATGAATTTTTTTTGATAGTTGATAACCGACAACTGATAGCTGACAACCGATTTTATCAATTAAAGAAAAAAAGTATCCCGAAAAATAAAAACTGTAAAATAAACACCAAATAACCGATTTTGTTTTTTGTATTGCCTATTAATTGTTGAAATAAAACTTGTATGAAAAGCGAAACTGTAAACCAACCTATATAATTTTTCATCGGCACGATGTTGTTTTCCCAATACCACATATCGGTTTTCATGGCGGTCGGCTCAATTAAGACATCTAAACTCACCATCAATACGGATGCTAAAAAAGATTTAACCCACCAGCCAGTTTCTTCGTTAGTTAATTCATTTATCGTTACACCGCAGCAGTAAGTAATCAGCAACCAATTGACACCAATAATAAGTGGCGTATTGTAAAATTTTATACCTAAGGTATTTCCATACACATAATTACCAAAAATATCGCCGGTTGCTACACCTATTACTTCGATTAGAAAACCTGTAAAAGCGCACAACACACAAAATAAAACAGATTTGAATTGCCAACTACGATGACCCGCTAAAACAAAAAACAATGAAATAATGAGTTGTAACGGTGTGAGTTTTACGAAATACGGAGAAATTTTAAATAAAAACCCAATCAACCCAACGCCATAAAGTAAGATGAGAAGAATGGAAATGTTTTTTGAGTTCTTTAGAAAAATTTTTTCCGTCATTTATTTTTCTTGATTAAATAAGATATAAACACAAAAAAGTCGCTATTGTTATGCAACAACAGCGACTTTTTTAAGTTGTTAGTGGTTAGTTATGATTTGTTAATTTTTAAACAATACCCCAGAACTAATAACTAACAACTATTTATATTTTCTTTTCGTTTCTTTTCTTTTAGCCTGCTTGAAAGTATTTCCGCCATTGTCGTTGTTACCGGTAGGTGCACCGTTACGTGTCATCGCACAACGGAAACCTATTTTGCTGTCCGATTTATCTTCGTCTTTGAAACGACGAGCGCCGGGCGATAACCAAAATGCTCTATCTGCCCAAGAACCACCTTTATAAACACGCGATTTATCACTGATAAGTGTACTTTTTCCGGTTTGATACATCGCTTCATCTTTTGAAAGTGCCGAAAGGCTATCACCGTCCATGTAGTTATACAATTTCGTGCGTCTATAATTTTCGCGATTGGCAACTTCATCATCGCGTTGCGGAACCATGACGATATGGCCTAACGAATCTTTTTCAACCAATTTTTCATTGCCTTTTTCGTCTTTTTCTGTTTTCTTTTTCATGAATAAGTTACCGCGAAAAGGATCTAAGTCTTGTCCTTCCGCATCGCGCAAAGTTAAACTTGTCATCGG
>JAYTIA010000393.1:0-1611 GCA_043732145.1 Saprospiraceae bacterium | reverse complement strand
GTATTGTTTAGAATTTTGTACGCGCTGAAAACTTTTGCCGGCTTCATCAAAATTATTTTCAAAAAAAGCGCACATACCATAATAGTAGTTGGCTTCATTGTAATATTTAGAATTTGCTTTGTCTTTAACTTGTGCAAAAAGCGTTTTGGCTTGCGGCAATTTTTTTTGCGTAAAAAGGCTATAACCGATTTTGAAATTGATTTCATCTGCCACTTCTGCGGACATACTACCCGTAGGTATGCTTTGATAAAACTCCAAAGCCTTATCCGGTTTATTTTGATTGAAATAAAAATCGCCCATCTCTAAAGCACCTTGACCGGCGAGCGGATCGGGATAATAATTGCGAATATAATCGAGCATCAGTTGTTCACCGTTCGGTTGACCGGAACGCACCGCCGCTTTGGCTAAATACAATTCGGAGTTCGCGCGCAACAAGCGTGCTTCGGGTTCGGCAGCCGGACGAATTTTATTGATAGCATAAGTGAACTCTTGCATCGCCAAATTATAAACGCCTTTGTCATAAAAATCCATACCGCGTTTATATGCGACATTCGCTTCCGTGTAAATTGTCGTTTCTTGTGCGTGAACGGTATTAGCCGCAACAAATAAAAATAAAGCAAAAAAGATAGGGAATTTGGAAACCATATTTTCCGTGTATTGAGTTTTACTCTTGATGTTTGTTTGTAATTTTCTTATTAAAAAACTGAAATCAAACACAAGGTATAAAAAATAAGTGTGTAATAAAAGTGATTTAACGTAAAATTTCTCCGGAAGATTAGAAACGCACCGTGAAAAATAAATTTTTTGTTCGTTTTCATTGTCTTTCCTTCAACTTAGAAACGTTAAAATTATTTTTTTATTCCGCAAAGATAGGGCTTTCTTAAAAATTTTTGATAAGTGTGTAGTAGTAGTTTAGCGCGAACTGAAATAAAGTGGCTTTAGCCACAAAATATCGGTAGCGGCTGATTAAAATCCGTCTCTATAATATTAACAGCCCAAAGGCATTTTACCGGTTTATACTAAATACATATTGGTAGCGCCATTCGGATATGAGCCGCAATAAATCACTTTCTCTGCATTTTTAATATAGATAAAAATAAAAAATTAATTTTGTATTTGTATTTTTATTGTTTCTATTCAGCTTCACATAAAACTCCTTTTTTGTTTCATGCTGCGAACGTGAAACAAGATTTTTAATGCTTAATTACCTTTTAAATTTTTTTCAAACTATAATATTTAGTAATTTTGTGAAAACTAATCAAAGATGAACAAGACTATTTACATTTTACTTTTTTTTGCTTTCAATTCTGATTTCTCATTGTTCTCACAAAATATTAATGTCAAGAGTGTGGGAGAACCTAATACTTTTCAACAAGATATTGAAAAACCAAACAACTATCCTTACAAAGAGTTTTTTAAAAATGCCTACAGGCAGTTTCCGGATGTTCCTAAAGGCCTTCTTGAAGCAGTGTCGTTTACTATGACACGCATCCATCATATTGATTCTACTACTTCTGAAAGTTGTATCGGATTACCTCGCGTTTATGGCGTAATGGGTTTAACGCTTGACGGGAAAGGGATTTTTAAAAATAATTTAATACTTGTTTCAAA
>JAYTIA010000392.1:0-11462 GCA_043732145.1 Saprospiraceae bacterium | reverse complement strand
TGGTGATATAATTTTCGTTACGCACAATAGAATTATTGACAATTTCTGCAATCGTGTAATGAAATTGTTGCAGCACTAATTTGGCAGGTATTGAATCTTGTTTTACAACCGCAGAAGTATCTAAAGGTAATTTAACGATACCATGTTGTTCAATGGATACGTATTTGGCAATTTCCATTTCTGTTTTCAAACGCGCATTTTCTTGTGCTAAACTATCTGCTATTTCTTGAATGGAAAAATAACGCCTGACAGTAGAAAAATTTTCCATAACGATACCACTTACCAAATTTGCAGAGCTTTGGTAAATTTCGTTCTGTTTTTTATTGTATCGCCCGACCAATGAGATGGCGTACAATTCTAAAATTAGGAAAAGGAAAAAATTGCCGTAACGTAATAAGAAGTTCATAAACAATTGACAGCTCACAATTTACAATTGACAGTAGACAGTTGACAACGAACAATTGTAAACGCCGGTAACAATTTGTCGTTGTCAACTGTCTACTGTCAATTGTAAATTATCAATAAACTTACTTTTCATGCAAAAATAATTTTTATAAAACACATACCGCTATAAATCTTAAAATAGTTTAAAAATTTAGTGGCCAATTGTCAATTGACAACGATGAAGTATTATCGGTATTATCCATTGTCAATTGTTCATTGTCAATTAAATAACCTGCTGTATCTCAATCCAATTTCTAAAATAACGAAGAAAATAGCTGCAAACACCAAATTATGAAACAAATCAACATGGTTGCGCCAAGTTTTATCTTCTATTTTAGATTTTTCTAAACGATCAATTTCTCCGTAAATGTGCGATAGCTCTTCGCCATTTGTGGCGCGATAATATTTTCCGGTCGTTTCGTCGGCAATGCGTTGCAGCAAAACTTCATCAATTTCAACCGGCATCAAACCGAAAATAAAACGTCCGTTATCGGTTCGTTGAATAGGTGTCATCGCTTCGCCTTTAGAACCTATGCCGATAGTATAGACTTTTATTCCGAAAGTTTTTGCCAGCGTGAGTGCATCTTCCGGTTTAAAATATCCGGTATTATTCACGCCATCAGTCATTAAAATTATTATTTTCGATTTAGCTTCACTTAATTTCAAACGATTGACAGCCGTTGCCAAACCCATGCCGATAGCAGTACCGTCTTGCATTTGTCCGACATTTATCGTTTGGAGCATTTCTTGAATAATTTTATGGTCAATCGTTAACGGGCATTTTGTAATGGCTTCGCCGCTAAAAACGACTAAACCTATTCTGTCGTTCGGGCGTTTGTTGACAAATTCCGATGCCACTTTTTTTGCTACTTCTAATCTGTTCGGATCGAAATCTTGAGCCAACATACTGCCCGATAAATCTAAGGACATGATGATGTCAATACCTGTCGTTTGCATATCAATGGGTGCCAATAATTTTTGCGGACGCGCCAAAGCAAATATCAAACATAATAAAGCCGGTAAACGCAACAACGGTAAAAATTCATGGAAACGCGCACGAATCGAATGATTTGTTCGGAAAGCAAAAGTATCAGAAAAACGCATGGTCGGAAAGTAAGTAATACGCTGCCGCAAATACCACACCACCAACAAAGGCAAGATAATTAAAGCTAAAAACCACCACCAATAAGCAAATTCAACAGACATTTTTCGATTTTCGATTTTTCGATTTTTCGATTTTGGATTTGTTATGTAAAATTCAAAGATACAAAACCTGAAATTCTATTTATTGCGCGAAAGTACAAAGGTTTTTTATTAATTATTAGTGGGTTGGTTTTTGGCTACCGGTTTCAAATATCAAAACAAAATCAAAAATCAAAAAACAAAGTTAAATCAAAAAAACAAAAAACGAATGACTTACTCGATAATCATCTTTTCAGAAATTTTTTTGTCTAAAGCCGGCGAATTCATGCCTTTTTGTTTTGCTTTTTGCCAATAAATCATTGCTTTTTCCGTGTCACCTGTGCGGAATAAATAGTCGCCGTAGTCATCCAAAAAAGCGATGTCTTCGGGTGACGCATTTTTTAAAGCTGTATCGGCCATAGTCGCAGCGCGTATTTTTTCATCCCTCAATATCAAAGCATTTGCGAAACGCATACAGACATAAGCAGCGTTATTACTCAATTTTTGTGCTTCCTCAAAATATTTATCGGATAGTACACCGTTTTTTATTTTTGCGCTGCATGTACCTAATGCCATCAAAATTTCCACACGTCGCGGTACGTTTTTTCCGGACATCAGCAGTGCTTGTTCATACATCGGCAAAGCCTCGTTTGAACGCCCTTTTTTTTCAAGTGCAATCCCATTCATATAATACGAATAAGGTTGATTCGGAAATAAATCGGCTGCTTGTTCCGAATTTTTAAGTAAATCATCGTAAAGCGTTAATTTGTTTTCTAAAAAAAGCAAATGTTCCCAAACGCTGTAAATGCCCGAATTAAGTGCGATACATTTTTTATAGGCTTGCACCGATGCATTATTGTTTTCATTGAACAAATACATATCGCCTAAGAGTGCGTAAGTTTTCGGGTCATTCGGATGTGCACGCTCTAAAATTTGCGCCAATTCTAAACCGATAGCAGATAAATTTTTATTTTTATTTTCGGCAATTTGTTGCGTGTAAGGCAGAATCGCTTTTATTTTATCATCAATACTGACATCCGCTTTTGCGAACAAAAGTTTTAAACTTTGGAGCGTTATGATCGCATTATCACCGCCAACATTTGCGGTTGTCGGTTGTGCGGCAAGTGCCAATCGTGCTTTCGCATCATTCGGATTTGATACTAAAATACTTTTATAAATGCGTTGTGCCGATGCCGCATCGCCCATTTTTACGTAATACGCCGCTGCTTGATATTTATATTCCGTATTGTTCGGTGCGTTATTTGCTAATTTTTCGAGGTCAAGTGCCGCTTTTCCCGGTTGTCCGATGGTTTCATACAACATCCTTTTTTTTTCGATTAAATTTTCGTTGATACCAATTTTTTTTTCTAAATCATCTAAAATTTTTAAGGCTTTGTTATTATCACCCAAACGTACTTCGCAAAATGCCCATCGGAGATAAATTTCGTCAATATAATCTTGATTAAAAGCCGAAGTTTCGGCGAGCGATTTATATATGCCGCTTGCTTCTTTTTCTTTACCGACTTTTTCCATCACTTCTGCCAAATTCAGTTTATACCATTTGTTTTTTGGGTCAATGACCATTGTTTTTTTTGCGGCATCATACGCTTCAAGCGGTTTGTTCAATTGAATATCCACACGCGACAAATGAAAAGCGCATGCATCACAAGACGGGTCTTTTTCCAAAATTTCTTGAAATAATTTTGCGGCAACGTCTAATTTGCCCAACTGTTGCTCGCGCAAACCTGTAATAAATTTTTGTTGATTTTGAACCTCCAATTCTGTTACGCGCACATCGCGTGTCTGATTATTGATTTGTGCATTCATCAAAATTGGTGCGCAAGCGAGTATCAAAAATATCTTAATTATTTTTTTCATTTACCGCAATGGATTATAGACAATGGAATTATAGATGATGAGTATAGAAAATAAGAATAGATACCGATAATACAACCGTCCATTATCTATTGTCTATTATCTATCATCCGAACATTCTAAAAACGAATGACAGTTGTATAATGTTGCGTCATATTTTTTGCCGGCTTTAAAAAAAGCGTCAATAAAAAAGTAAAAAGACGTTAATATACATCAACGCCTTTTTATTTCTAAAAATAGAATTTAGTGATAAAATTTAAGCAGTTACACCGGATTCTACTTTGTGAAAATAAATGTACGAAGTAATTACTAAAGCAAGCCCAACCAATGGCATTAAGATACTTTGTCCCATGTTAATGTGTGCAATAGTAGCTGATATCGTTACGATACCAAAACCGGCATACGCCCATTCTTTAAATCTTGAAGGCACCATCGGCAGAAGCAAAGCAGCGACACCCAAAATTTTGGCTGTACCTAACTCTACTCTAAACCAATCCGGAAAACCCATGGTGTGAAAAGCTTCTTTCATTTCAGGTTTTATAAAATACATAACACCTGACATCAACATCAATGCTGATAATAAACCTGTTGAAATCCAATAAATGAGATTGTTTTGTTTCATGTTTAAAGTTTAAATAAAATTTTAAATTGATTTACAGAGTTGTCCGATAAACAACACGACAAAGATAATTTGATTTAAGTATATTTTTGTAACTACTTTACTAAAGGTAACTATTTTTTCTCAAGCATTTAATAAAATTTCCCAAACAATCAAGGTACTATCGTCGCCGGTAGAAATAAGCGTATTGTCGTCGTGCCAAAGTAAATTATTTACAGAACGGATATGCCCGGCGTTTTTTATGGTGTTCATAACTTTTAATAATTCTATTTGAGAAGTACTGTCATTAATGCGCCAAATTTTTACCGTTTTATCTCGACTTGCGGTGGCAAAAATATTTTTTTTGTTCGGATGGAAAACAATTGTATAAATCGCGGAAATATGAGCGGCGATAATTGTCATTGGTTGATCTTGTGCATCAATTTTAGAAAAGTTTAAAACTTTTTCAACGTTAGTTGAAATTGAGTTATCATTTATCCGCCATAATTTCAGCAAGGCATCTTTACCGCCACTCAATAGATATTTTTGGTGAGTTGCAAGACTTAAAACAGAATCTTTGTGTGCGTTAAGTTGCGTATATAAAAGTTCGAGTGTGTTTTTGTCTAAAAAATAAATGTTACCATCACTTGCACCGATTGCTAAATTTTTTTCGCCAATAAGACAAATGCTGCGCAAACTTTTTGTCGAAAGTTGAACGCTTTCACGCATTTTTAAGTTTTTATTTGCATAACGATTTAAAATTCCATCACCGCCGCAAGTGAGTAAATCATTGCCGACGCACAAAATTTTATAAATTCCTTTTTTATGATTTTTTTGATAAGTGACTTCACGCGTTTCATCTGTACCAATGCTGTGCAATCCGCCGGATTTATCGCCGGCGTAAATCGTTTTGTCTTTGGCATCGTAATACAAAGCATAAACACTGTCGGGAACTGTTGCGATTAATTTTCCTTTATTTGTTTGTGTTAAATCCCATTCAACAATCCAACCTTCGCCACCGCCTGAAAAGATTTTATCCGCCGATATACCTTTCGATAAACCGTAAACAGCTGCATTGTGTCCTGAAAGTTGTTGAAGTTTATTTATCATTTTGGATTTTGGATTTTCAATTTTGGTTTGAAAAAATAAAACCGCAAAAGAATTTTTTTCTTTGCAGTTTTATTTTCAAAAAAGAAATTCAAAAAAGAAATTCAAAAATTGGTTTATTGTTGTTGAAAAACATACCTAACGATATTCGCGCCCATTTGCAATGCTTTAGTTCTGATTTCTTCCGGATCATTATGTACATCATCCCAACCATCACCTAGATCTGATTCATAATTATAAAACGCGACCAATCTGCCTTGATAAATAATACCGTAGGCTTTCGGTGCTTTGCCGTCGTGTTCGTGTATTTTCGGAATACCGGTCGGAAATTCGTAAGTCTGATGATAAATTGGATGCGAGAAAGGCAATTCGGTAAGCTCCATATCCGGAAAAATTTTTTTCATCGCCGGACGAATATAAGGATCCATACCGTAATCATCGTTAATGAATAAAAATCCGCCGCCGAGTAAATAAGCGCGTAAATTTTCAGCTTCTTGTGTAGTAAACACCACGTTACCATGACCGGTCATATACGTGAACGGATAATTGTAAACGTCGGCACTGCCGGCTTCTACCGTTGCATAATCGAGATCGAAATTAGTGCCGAGATTTTTATTACAAAACACGGCTAAATTTTTCAACGAATTAACATCATTATACCAATCACCGCCGCCACTGTATTTCAACAAAGCAAATTTCAACGTCGGTTTCGGTTTAAATGCGCTGAACGAAACGAGTAAACAGAAAGCTAAAAAACCAAAAAATATTTTTTTCATTTTATGTATTTTGTATCGGGTATTTAACCTAGTCAAGATTTTTGAGTAACAAATAACTAATCAACTAACCAACTATTAAATTAAAAGCACAACAAGCAAATATCCCGGCGGTTTCGGTTCTCAAACGCGCATCACCGAGACTTACATCCGTAAAACCGTTTTTATGTGCCGATATAATTTCTTCGGGCGAAAAATCGCCTTCGGGACCAATAAGTATAACGGCATTTTTCTCTTTTTGGTACGATTTGTCTAAAGTAGTTTTTGTCGTACTTCTATCAATATGCTCTTCGCAATGCGCCAAAAGTTTCACACTGTTTTTAAAATCCCTTAAAACAAAATCCTCAAAATATTGTGCAGGATGTAATTGCGGTAAAAAACTACGCAAAGATTGTTTCATCGCTGAAACGAGAATTTTATTCAAACGTTCCGGTTTTATTATTTGGCGTTCGCTACGTTTACAAACCAAAGGCGTAATGGCGTGAATACCGATTTCGGTACATTTTTCTAAAAAAAATTCAAATCTGTCTATGTTTTTTGTCGGTGCAATGGCGATGTGCAATAAAGATGTCAGTGGTGTTTCAGATTTTTTTTCTAAAATATGTACCGCGCATTTTTTTTTGCCGATGTCAATAATATTACCGCGATAAATATTGCCGATACCGTCGGTGAAAGATAATTCATTGCCGATTTTCATGCGTAAAGTTTGCGTCGCGTGGTGTGCTTCATCATCATCAAAAGTGGCTATCTGACCATCAATTTGTTGCGTGTAGAATAATTGCATGAAACAAGTGTGAGGTATGAAGTGTGAGGTGTTAAGAATGAGGTATCAAGTATTGGACAAAAATATTTTTTAGTCTCCATGCATGATACCCGGCACCTCATACCTTTAATCTCACACCTATTAAAAATACAAAAAAACGACTAAAAACTAAAAAAATACAAAATACTTATAATTTCCATCAAAAAATTTAAAAAATGCCTTTAAATTTGTTTTCTAAAAAAACACATAAACAATCAATAACATTAACAACAGCAGTTCTTTAGTTGAAACACTGTAAATTTAACAATCTATCATGAGAAATTTATTTCCAAACATCGAATCGGCAATTATATGGATTGCTATAATTTGTGCCGGACTTTGGGGTGCCAATCAGTGCCGCAAAAAGACAACAGAGTCAACCATAAGAAACGTGCCTACTGAATCAAGTATGATTTCGTCTTCTATACGCGATAGTGTAATTTTGACACCGAGTGTTTCACCGGCGGCAATAAAACCGCGTACAAAACCGATTGTGCCTGTGCCGACATCGATACCGTCAAATATTCCGGATAACTATGGCGTAATTACTTTGCCTAATAATACAGTGCCGACGGTGACACAATTGCCGCAACAGCAAGGCATTGCAACACCTCAACCCATTCGGATTGTGCCGAAAAACCAGACCAATGTTAATTCTAAAGGTGTTCCGGATTCATATAATACAGCACCTTCAAGCGGTACGGTTTTATACGTTCTTATTGACGGAATGCACATTCGGACGCAAGCAAATCTAAAATCTAAATCGTTAGGCAGATTGCGCAATAATGATTACGTTTATTTTATGAATGAAGTAACAGAGACGCCGGAGTGTGTACATTTAATTAACGGTAAAGAAGTTTGTAAACCTTGGTTTAAGGTGAAAACAAAACGCGGAACTGTCGGTTGGGTACATGGTTCCGGCGTAGATTTTTATAAACGCAAAGCGACTGATAATCTTTAATTTTAGTCGGTTAGTTATTTAGTCGGTTAGTTATTTAGTCAATAAATATAACTAACCAACTAACCAACTAAATAACTAACCGACTGACCGACTAAATAACTAAATTCATGGAAACTTATGGAATGATAGTAATGATGGCAACACCGTTTTTTTACGGCTTGGTGCTTTTTGAAAATTGGTACGACAGACGTACCGGAAAAAACACTATGCGCAACATGGATACTATTTCAAGTCTCAGTTCAGGCATCACCAACGCAACGAAAGATGTTTTGGGCTTGGGCTTTGCTTTAATCAGTTACCAATTTTTGGTTGAGCATATTACTGTTTATAAAGTGCAAACGACTGTGCTTACTTACATCATTGCATTTTTATCTTTAGATTTTGCCGGCTATTGGGGACATCGTTGGGCGCATACGATTAATTTTTTTTGGAACAAACACCTCATTCATCACAGCGGCGAAGAATTTAATTTAGCTTGTGCGTTGAGACAATCCATTTCAATGTTTGTCAATCTTTTTGTTTTTTTGATGCTGCCGGCTGCTTTGTTGGGTGTTGAATATAAGGTGATTGCAGTCGTTGCGCCGTTGCATTTGTTTGCACAGTTTTGGTATCACACGCGACACATCGGCAAGATGGGTTTTTTAGAAAAGATATTTGTCACGCCCTCGCACCACCGCGTACATCATGCGATTAATCCGATTTATGTGGACAAAAACTACGGCGAAATTTTTATTCTTTGGGATAAATGGTTCGGAAGTTTTCAACCGGAACTCGATGAAGTGCCGCCCGTTTACGGTATCACGCGTCCGGTGAGTACTTGGAATCCGATTAAAATAAATTTTCTACATCTCTGGTTACTCATCCAAGATGCTTGGCGCACCAATAACTGGCGCGATAAATTTCGCATTTGGTTTATGCCGACCGGTTGGCGACCGGCAGATATTGTCGAAAGATTTCCGGTGAATAAAATTGATGACGTGTATGCATATAAAAAATATGATACCGACAACTCAAAACAAATGCAAACTTGGATTTGGATGCAGTTCATCATGACTAATTTTTTTACGCTTTACTTGTTCGGCAATCTCGGACACATTGGTGCACCGAATATGTTTTATTATGGCTTATTTCTCTTTCTTGGTGTTTATAGCTTTACAGAATTAATGGATTTAAAGCAAGACGCTTTTGTTTTTGAATTAATAAAAAATGTTTTAGGTATCGTTTTAATTTATATTACCGGTTCATGGTTTGGTGTAGAAAAATTAATTCCGTCAGGAACGATTTTAATTATCGGATATTTTATTATTTCAACCGGCGTAACGGCGTATTTTGTACAAAAAGAAATCAAACCTGAATTTTCAAAAATTAAAGAATTATCTAATTAAGTGCATTATTGATTCAGAATTACCGGAATTACCGAAATTTTCAGAATTTGTACTTACGCATTACTGTAATTCAGATAATTCCGGTAATTCTGATTCAGAAATTAACTTAACGAATAACCGATAACCGATAACAAATCAACTAAAAATATGCGTAAACTTAGAATGGGAATGGTGGGCGGCGGACGCGGTGCTTTTATCGGAGCCGTGCATCGCATGGCAGCAGCACTTGACGGACAAATTGAACTCGTGTGCGGTGCTTTCAGCAGCCATCCTGAAATGTCAAAAAAATCCGGTGCCGATTTATATTTGTCGGAAAATCGCGTTTATCCGGATTTCAAAACTATGATTCTCGCCGAAAAAAAATTACCTGCAACAGAGCGCATGGATTTTGTAAGTATCGTGACACCCAATCACGTACATTTTCCGCCGGCAAAAATGGCACTCGAAAATGGTTTTCATGTCGTATGCGATAAACCGTTGAGTTTCGATATGAAAGAAGCCCACGCTCTCGAAAAAATCGTCAAATCCACCGGTTTACATTTCGCGCTCACGCACAATTATACCGGTTATCCGATGGTAAAACAAGCGCGTGCGATGATACAAGCCGGCACACTCGGAAAAATAAGAAAAATTCACGTCAGTTATCCTCAAGGTTGGTTATCATCTTATAAAGAATCCGGCGACAACCCGCAATTAAAACAAGCATCGTGGCGCACCGACCCGAAACGCAGCGGTATTGCAGGTGCGATAGGTGACATCGGTACACACGCTGAAAATTTAGCGGAATACATCTCCGGGTTAAAAATAAAAAAATTGTACGCACAACTTAATACTTTCGTCGAAGGGCGATTACTTGATGATGACGGTAACATTTTTATAGAATATAACAATGGAGCGAAAGGTGTTTTAATCGCTTCTCAAATTTGTGCGGGCGTAGAAAATGGTTTGAACATCAACATTTACGGTGAAAAAGGCGGACTTGAATGGCAACAAATGGAGCCGAACAGTTTAGTTTATCGTCAAATTGATTTACCGATTCAAACTATCAGAACAGGTATCGGTACTTTATCCGAAGCGGCACAATTGCACACCCGGTTGCCGGGCGGACATCCGGAAGGTTATCTCGAAGCATTTGCAAATATTTACAGAAATTTTGCCAAAACAGTTCAAGCCGGTTGGCTTGGCGAAACATTGAATCCGTTAATCGATTATCCGACGATAGAAGACGGTGTGCGCGGCATGGATTTTATTTATAAAGTCGTCGAGTCGAGTAAAAAAAATAAGTGGATTGAGTTTTAATTATTCATTGTTCATTGTTGATTAATAAATGATTCGCTACGAAAAAGATACCGGTAATATCGTCACGCTGACACTTGATATGCAAGGCGTTGATCAAAATACTTTATCGGAAGACATTGGTAATTCTTTTATTCCGGTTTTGCAGCACTTGAAATCTGAAAAAAATAAAGGCGGACTTAAAGGCGTGATTATTACTTCCGGCAAAAATGATTTCGTGGTCGGTGGCGGATTGGAATATTATCACGATACAACTGATGCTGAAGCAATTTTTAAATCTTCGGAAATGCTCGCGCAATTTTTTCGGGATTTGCAAAGTCCGGGTGTACCGGTGGTAGCTGCTATAAACGGAAAAGCACTCGGTCCCGGATTCGGTTTGGCTTTAGCTTGCCATTATAGGATAGCAATAGATAATTCGGATATAAATATCGGTTTGACGGAAACTTCGCTCGGACTTATTCCGCGTGGCGGCGAAATTGTGCGTTTGTTGTGGTTATTAGGAATTGAACGTGCTTATCATATCGTTTGCGATGGGCATTATTACACGCCGCGTGAAGCATTATCCGTCGGTATCATTGATGAATTGGCGACAGATCAAAGGGATATGATGAATAAAGCGCGTGCTTGGTTATCCGAACATCGTGAAGGATTTATCTTGCCTTGGCAAATTGAATCACGTCAAACCTATCAACAATTCAGTAAAACTGATACGCAAACCATCTGCAGACAACTCATTGCCGAGCAATTTAAACGCACACGTCATATTTTTCCAACGTATCAAGCGGTGTTGAGTACATTGGCAGAGGCTTGTTCCGTTGATTTCGATACAGCGTGTCGTATTCAGAGTCGTTACTTTACTCGTGTTTGTTTAACGCCGGAAGCGCGCAATATGACGAAGGCTTTTTGGTATGATTTACGCGCTATTCGTCGGGGCGATAATCGTCCGCGCGGTTTCGGCAAATTTCGTCCAACAAAAATTGGTGTTATTGGTTCCGGATTAATGGGTTCAGGTATTGCATATTCGTGCGCGCAAGTCGGG